>JALQVJ010000150.1 GCA_023260355.1 Burkholderiaceae bacterium
AAAGTAACGCCCTTTAGAGCAAAGCCCTTTAGAGCAACGCCCTTTGCCAAGGCCTCATGCCTTGGCCATCATGGAGCGGCCATCACTGCAGTTCGCTGACCAGCACTTCGCCTCGCAAAGAGTGCGGTAGCGCGCTGGTGATACGCACGTCTAGCATCTCGCCAATCAAGCGGTCACGGCCCGCGCCAGCGGCAAAATTCACGATGCGGTTGCACTCGGTGCGTCCCATCAACTCCTCGGCATTTTTGCGCGATGGCCCTTCCACCAAAATGCGTTGGACCGTGCCGACTCGGCTCCGGCTGATCGCATCCACTTGCTGATTGAGCAACGCCTGCAACGCATGCAGCCGTTTGAGTTTCACCTCGTGGGGTGTGTCATCACTCAAGTTCGCCGCCGGTGTTCCTGGGCGGGGGCTGAAGATGAAACTGAAGCTGGCGTCGTATCCAACGTCTTCAATGAGCTTCATGAGTTTGTTGAAATCATCATCGGTCTCCCCAGGGAATCCGACGATGAAGTCTGAGCTCATCGAAATATCAGGCCGCACAGCGCGCAGCTTTCGGATCGTGCTCTTGTATTCCAGTGCGGTGTAGCCGCGCTTCATTGCCATCAAGATGCGGTCGCTGCCATGCTGAACGGGCAAGTGCAAGTGACTCACCAATTGCGACACCTTGGCGTACACGTCGATCAAACGCTGCGTGAACTCATTCGGATGGCTTGTCGTGTAACGGATGCGCTCGACGCCGGGAATGGCTGCCACGTATTCAATCAGCAGTGCAAAGTCAGCGATCTCGGCGGTGCCGCCCATGGGTCCACGATATGCGTTGACGTTTTGACCCAGCAGCGTGATCTCTTTGACGCCTTGCGCCACCAACTCAGCGACCTCTGTCAAGACATCTTCCAGGGGGCGGTGGACCTCTTCGCCCCGGGTATAGGGCACCACACAGTAACTGCAGTATTTGGAGCAGCCCTCCATGATGGAGACAAACGCTGATGCGCCCTCCACCCGCGCCGGTGGCAGATGATCAAACTTTTCGATCTCTGGAAAACTGATGTCTACTTGCGGCCTTTGTGCACTCTGGCGCTCTTTGATCATGTCGGGCAAGCGGTGCAGGGTCTGGGGTCCAAACACCAAATCCACATAGGGTGCGCGCGCGATGATTGCGTCTCCCTCTTGTGACGCCACGCAGCCACCCACACCGATCAGCACGCCTTTTTCCTTGAGGTGCTTCACCCGCCCCAAGTCGCTGAACACTTTCTCCTGGGCCTTCTCTCGCACCGAACATGTGTTGAACAGGATCAAGTCCGCCTGCTCGACATCATCGGTAGGCTCATAGCCTTGTGCTGCGCCGAGCACATCAGACATTTTTTGGGAGTCGTACTCGTTCATTTGGCACCCGAAGGTGCGGATAAATACTTTTTTGGTCATGAGGCAGTGGGCACGGGCTGCCTCTGACGCCGCGCCGTGTGAAGGCACTCGGGGTGAGAGTACAACCCGGCGAATCGTGGTGTAGAGCCAGTGGCCGGGAAAAGCGTTATTTTAACGCGCAGGCTTCCAGCACTGGGGATTGATTTCGACCAGACCTGCGTCACCCGACAGACTCAAACTGCCGTCTTGGATGGTGGCCTGCAACACCATCGATCTTTCAACCAGGGCCTCGATTTGCTCGGCAAAGGCATCGCCCAAGTACCACACGCTCAGCTTGTCTAGGCGACTGACCTTGCTCTCCAGACCCTTCCACCACACATGCGCGGTGTCCAGATACGCAAACAATCGCATGTGATCACACTTGCTACAAGCCTTGGCCAATGCTTTGTCATCGCTCTGGCCCACGTCCACCCACAACCGCGTCGTTTGCGTGTAATCCACCAAGGCCAGATCCGGGGTGCCCGGCTCGCTCAGACCGCGGCCGAAATCAAAGTGTGCATCGCCGCCACACAGATCTTGGATTTCATGGGCATTGAGCGCATAGGCCACCAAGCGGGCCATCAATCTTGAGGCGGATTCGCTGGGGTGCATGGCCAGCGTCAGCGCATGGTCTGCGTAATAGCCATGGTCGATATCCGCGATGCCGAGCGAGGCTTTGTAAATGGTGGCGTTCAAAGCCATGGCAGACTCATTTCAATAAGTGGCTGCTACAGGGAGCATGCCTCTGTGATTTGTAGACCGTTGTCGCGAGCAAAATTGATCACAAAGTCCCAAGCCATTGGCTCGGCGTCTCTCAACTGGCGATTGACCACCACGCATTTCACGCCGCCAATGGCCGTCGGGAAACACCAGGGCGAGTACTGAATGTGGCTCCCCAACGAAGCGCCACCCGGGCGAAAGTGACACATCACGCCCGCCAAGCGCTCAGCCCAGTCGCTTGGGCGGAATGGCTTCCCTTGGGCGTTGATGCCCAAAATGAAGATTTCCTTGGCGTTTTCGAAGTCCATGGTGTGCGGGTGGCAACAATCAAATTCCGAGCCGGTTGTGCCCGCTCAGAGGTAGGGGTGGCAGGGTCAGTATTCTATCTTATATAAGAGTTAACCCTAACTCTTGCATGCCACAAGCCCAGGCCAACCGCGGCACCCGTGTGTCCATCGCCCAACTCGTGTGCGGCAAGGCTTTCACTCACCTCTACAATAATCTCTCAACGGCTCAACTCGCGTTGGGCTTTTTTGTTTGCCGGAGTTTTTATGTCGACCGCAGCACAACCCTCGCCCACAGAACCCCATGTCATGACGACCTATGGCCGCGTCCCCCTCGCGGTGTCCCACGGCAAAGGCTGCCGATTGTTTGATGTGAACGGTAAGCGCTACTTGGATGCATTAGGCGGTATTGCCGTCAACACGCTTGGGCACGCGCACCCCGAGTTTGTGGCGGCTTTGCAGGACCAAGTGGCAAAGGTGATCCACACATCCAATTACTACTACGTACCCAACCAAGAAGCCCTGGCCGCGGAGTTGGTGAGCCTATCTGGACTCGAAAACGTCTTCTTTTGCTCGACCGGGCTCGAAGCCAACGAAGCAGCGATCAAGTTGGCGCGCAAATTTGGCCACAACAAGGGCATCACAGCGCCCCAAATCGTTGTGTATGAGAAAGCCTTTCATGGCCGATCAATTGCCACATTGGCAGCCACCGGCAACGAGAAACTCAAAGAAGGCTTTGGCCCCATGCCCGAGGGTTTCATCCGCGTCCCAATCAACAACGTGGATGCCATCCGCCAAGCCACCGAAGGCAACCCCAACGTCGTGGCTGTCTTTTTTGAAGCGATCCAAGGTGAAGGCGGCGTGCACCCGATGGACGATGTGTATATGCAGCAAGTCCGTGCGTTGTGCGATGAGCGCGACTGGTTGTTGATGATCGACGAAGTGCAGTGTGGCATTGGACGCACAGGCAAGTGGTTTGCACACCAATGGGCTGGCATCAAGCCCGATGTGATGCCATTGGCCAAGGGTTTGGGATCCGGCGTTCCCATTGGCGCCGTGGTCGCTGGACCCAAAGCCGCGCATTTGTTCCAACCGGGTAACCACGGCACAACGTTTGGCGGCAATCCATTGGCGACCCGCGCGGGCGTGGAAACGCTTCGCATCATGAAGGAAGCCGATTTGCTCAACAACGCTGCCACCGTTGGCGCTTACCTCAAGTCAGGCCTCCAAGATGCACTGCGTGGCGTGAGTGGCGTCCAAGATATTCGAGGCCGCGGATTGATGCTCGGCATCGAGTTGGATCGACCCTGTGGCGCATTGGTCGGTCAAGCAGCCAACGCCGGCCTCTTGATCAGTGTCACGGCCGACAAAGTCATTCGCATGGTGCCCCCGCTCATCATCACGCAGGCTGAGGCCCAAGAAATCATTGACATTTTGGCCCCCTTGGTGAAAGCCTTTCTAGCCGAGTCAAAGGGTTGAGCATGAAACACTACTTGCAATTCAAAGACTTCGACGCAACGGAATACGCGTACCTTTTTGAGCGCGTTGCGCTGATCAAGGCCAAGTTCAAGGCGTATGAAAAGTACCAGCCACTGACTGACCGCACCCTGGCCATGATTTTTGAAAAGGCCAGCACGCGCACGCGTGTGAGCTTCGAAGCCGGCATGTATCAGATGGGCGGTAGCGTGGTGCACCTGACCACCGGCGACAGCCAGTTGGGTCGCGCGGAGCCCATTGAAGATTCGGCTCGCGTGATCAGTCGCATGACAGACCTGGTGATGATCCGCACATTTGAGCAATCCAAGCTTGAAGCCTTTGCTGCGCACTCGCGCGTACCGGTCATCAATGGTTTGACCAACGAATACCACCCCTGCCAGATCTTGGCAGACATCTTCACGTTCATCGAACACCGGGGCGATATCAAAGGCAAAACCGTCGCGTGGATCGGGGATGGCAACAACATGGCCCACACGTGGTTGCAGGCGGCTGATATTTTGGGCTTCAAAGTGCACGTCGCTGCGCCCTCTGGATATCGCATTGACCCGCAGGTGGGTGCCGTCAACAACCCGAACTGCTGGCAGGCTTTTGACGATCCCCATGCGGCCTGCGCAGGCGCAGACCTGGTGACCACGGATGTGTGGACGAGCATGGGCTACGAAGCAGAGAACGATGCGCGCTTGAAAGCGTTTGACGGCTGGCGCGTGACCCAATCCATGATGCAACAAGCCAAGCCCGATGCGCTGTTCATGCATTGCCTGCCAGCACACCGCGGCGAAGAGGTCGACGCGGACGTGATTGATGGGCCGCAGTCGGTGGTTTGGGACGAAGCGGAAAATCGGATGCACGCCCAAAAGGCGCTGATGGAATACCTGCTTTTAGGCCGTCTCGCATAACCCTGCAGGCTATTTCATGTCAGCCTGTACCCAATGTGGTGCGTGTTGCGCAAGCTTTCGGGTCGATTTCTCAAGCTTCGATCTGTTGAGTGAGGGCGGACGTGTGCCAGATGGTTTGTGTGTGCAAGTCACAGAGCACACTTGGCGTATGCGTGGCACAGACTACGCGCGCCCGCGCTGCGCCGCGCTCAAGGGCACCGTTGGTCAGAAAGTCGCGTGCGGCATTTACGAGTGGCGCCCCAACCCCTGCGATGAGTTCGCCGAAGGCAGTCCTGCCTGCGAACGCGCGCGCGCTCGCCACGGGCTGCCGCCGTTGGAAGGCTCTCAAGAAATCTGAGCGTCCAGCTCGCCCTTGTCGTACCGCACACGCATCTCTTCCAAGCTGAACACACGGGTGATCCGAGACGCCATACCCTCGCTGCCAAACGCCTGATAGCGCGCGGCACAAATGTCTTGCATCCCTTGTGTGGCCGCTTTGTAGAACTTGCGAGGGTCAAAGTTCGAAGGGTTCTCGGCCAAGTGTCTGCGAATCGCACCAGTGGATGCCATGCGCAAGTCAGTATCGATATTGACCTTGCGGACACCGCTTCGGATGCCCGCCACAATTTCCTCGACAGGGACGCCATAGGTCTGCCCCATATCGCCACCATAGGAGTTGATCACCGCAAGCCAGTCTTCAGGCACGCTGGACGATCCATGCATCACCAAATGCACATTTGGAATGCGGGAGTGAATCTCTTGCACGCGATCAATCCTCAGCACTTGACCCGTGGGCTTTTGGGTGAACTTGTAAGCGCCATGGCTCGTGCCAATGGCGATCGCGAGCGCATCTACTTGCGTCTTGCGCACAAAGTCGGCCGCTTCATCGGGGTCCGTCAACAGCATCGAGTGATCCAACTCACCCTCTGCCCCATGGCCATCCTCTTCGCCAGCTTTTCCGGTTTCTAAACTGCCCAAACAACCCAACTCGCCTTCAACCGAGACGCCCACCGCGTGCGCAAGCTTCACCACATGCGCTGTGGTTTCAACGTTGTACTCATAACTGGCGGGGGTTTTGCCATCCGCCAACAAGGAGCCGTCCATCATGACCGAACTGAATCCCGACTGAATCGAGCGAAAACACACTGCGGGCTCTGCGCCATGGTCTTGGTGCATGCACACGGGGATGTGCGGATACATCTCAATTGCCGCAGCCACCAAGTGCCTCAAAAAGGGCTCGCCAGCGTAGGAACGCGCACCCGCTGAACCTTGGAGGATGACCGGCGAATTGACGCGGTCCGCAGCTTGCATGATCGCTTGCACTTGTTCCATGTTATTCACGTTGAACGCAGGCAAGCCATAGCCGTACTCAGCGGCGTGGTCCAACAGTTGGCGCAAAGAAATCAAAGCCATATCAATATCCTGTTCTGTATTTTCAAATCAAGCAAAGTCAAAGACTCGCCTCGGCCCGTTTGGCGAGAATTTCAAAGGCGGGCAGGGTCTTGCCCTCGAGCACCTCCAAAAACGCCCCGCCACCCGTGGAGATGTAGTTCACGTCCTTCTCCATGCCGTACTTGGCGATCGCCGCCAGCGTGTCACCGCCACCCGCAATGCTGAAGCCACTGCTTTGTGCGATCGCCTGCGCCAGCGTCTTCGTCCCTTGCTCAAACGCCTCAAACTCAAACACCCCCACCGGCCCGTTCCACACAATCGTGCCCGCCGCCTTCAGCTGCTCGGCCAACATCTGCGCCGTCTGCGGCCCAATGTCCAAAATCATGTCGTCCGCCTCCACCTGCTCGGCCGCCTTGGTCGTCGCCGCCGCATCCGCCGCAAACGCCTTGGCTGTCACCACGTCCACAGGGATCGGCACCGCAGCACCCCGCGCTTGCATCGCCTCCATCACCGCCTTGGCCTCCTCCACCAAGTCCGCCTCAGCCAAGCTCTTGCCAATCGGCAACCCCTTGGCCAACATGAACGTGTTGGCGATCCCGCCTCCCACAATCAAGCCGTCCACCTTTTCTGACAAGGCCTTGAGGATCGTCAGCTTCGTCGATACTTTGGAGCCCGCCACAATCGCCACCAGCGGCTTCTTGGGCGCTTGCAACGCCTTGGAGATCGCATCCATCTCGGCTGCCAACAACGGGCCCGCACACGCAATCGGCGCGTACTCCGCAATCCCATAGGTCGTGCCCTCTGCACGGTGTGCTGTGCCAAAAGCGTCGTGCACAAAGATGTCGCACAGCTTGGCCAACTTCTGTGCCAGCTCGGGTTTGTTCTTTTTCTCGCCCACGTTGACGCGGCAGTTCTCCAGCAGCACCACCTCACCTGGCTGCACAGCCACCCCATCGATCCAGTCCGCCTGCAAGCGAACGGGTTGCCCCAGCAACTCAGACAACCGCTTGGCCACCGGTGCCAATGAGTCCGCAGGCTTGAACTCCCCTTCCGTGGGGCGGCCCAAGTGCGAGGTCACCATCACCGCCGCGCCTGCGTCCAAGCCCATGCGAATCGCTGGCACCGATGCCCTCACCCGCGTGTCCTCGCTGATCTCACCCGACTCCGTCAACGGCACGTTCAAGTCAGCACGGATGAACACGCGCTTGCCACTGGCTTTGCCTTGTTCACACAGGTCGGAAAATCGAATGAATTGCATGGTCTATCTCAGTTAAGTAGCGTGAAAGATAAAGGTTGGGCCGATTGTAGGCAGCCGCCTTTCCCCAAGCTGAATCACCAGCCCAGGCCGATATGCAGTGGCAGGTAAACCAGCATGCCCGTGGCGATGGTTCCCAAAACGCCGCCGCGCTTGAAGTACCAGACCCCCGCGGCGACGGCCGCCATCCAGCGAGCATCGAGCAGTGTGGTCATGAGGGCCCCTTGTGTCATCACCATCTCTGGGACGATCACGGCAGAGAGTGCAGCGATGGGTGCGTAGTGCAAACCACGTTGCACCCAGGCGGGCAGCGGCATGGGTTTGGATGCAGCAATGAAGAAACCACGCGTGAGCACGGTCACGACCCCCAAGCCAAGACACGCCAGCAAGGTCCAGCCATCGGTCGTGCTCAAAACGGTCATGTCCCCCATCACACACGCCTCCGAACAAAACCCCGCCCTTGCTCCAAAGTCAACGCCGCCGCGACGGCCACTGCAATCGCGGTCAGAATATTCAGCTTCAGCGGCATCGCAAACGCCATCACCGCGACGGCCCCTGCGATCAGTGCCGCAATGATGCGCAGCTTTGAGCTGGCCAACGAGAACGTCACGCCAAGCAGCGCCAAGATACCTGCGAATCCCAGGCCCCAGCTGCTGGGAATCCAACTGGCCAGGGCAATCCCAGCCATGCTGCCGACCATCCATGCGATCCAGTTGGTGACAATGCTGCCGAACCAGTAGGCCTCGTGGGCGTCTCGCTCGGCATCATCCTTGCCGGGCTGGTGGTAGCGCTTCGTGAACAACACGTAAGACAAGTCACCCAAAATATAGCTGTACAAGAGCCGGCGCCCTCTGCTGAGGTGGGCAAGGTAGGGCTGCATGTGCGCGGAGAAAACGATGAAGCGCAAGTTCACGCACAAAGCAGTGGCCCAAATCACCCACAAGGGCGCGCCGACCAAAATCAACGGTGCCGCTGCGAGCTGCGCGCTGCCCGCGAAAACGACCAAAGTCATGAAGACTGCCTCGAACGTGCTGAGTCCGATATTGCTCAGAACCATGCCTGTGGTCAGCCCCCAGGCGACGATGCCCAGACTCGCATGGGCCATTTCTCTGACGCCGATGGCAAACTCGGGGTTGTTGGTGACTGCTCTCCACGTCTTCATGGCAAGGGCCTTTGCATCACCACACCGGTCAAATCGTGACCTTGAATGAACGATTGGGCTTCCAGCCGCTTGCCGCCGGCGCGCTGCAACACCTCGCAACGCAAAACGCCTTGGCCGCACGCGACATCAACGCCAGCGGCCGTGGCATTCAGCACGGTGCCCGGCGGGCTTTGGTGGGTGACCGCCAAAGGCTGTGCAGACCAGACCTTGAGCGGCTCTCGTGCGTCGCCCATCAACCAAAATGCGCCAGGAAAGGGGTTGAATGCCCGAACCCGCCGCGCCAAGTCCGTGGCATCAAGCATGGGATCCAATGCCGCTTCGGCTTTGCTGATCTTGTGGGCATAGGTTACGCCTTGCTCGGGCTGGGGCGTTGCCGTGACCGTCCCCGTCTCCAGCGCGCCGAGCACTTCAACGATCGCACGCCCACCCTGCTCCGCCAACCGATCGTGCAAGCTCCCAGTGGTGTCGGTATCGGCGATGGGCATTGGCTCACGCCACAGCATGTCGCCGGTATCCAAACCCGGATCCATTTGCATGATGGTGATACCGGTTTGCGTGTCACCTGCCTCAATCGCGCGGTGAATCGGCGCTGCACCGCGCCACCTCGGCAACAACGACGCATGGATATTGAGGCAGCCCAAACGCGGCAAGTCCAACACCCACTGCGGCAAGATCAATCCATAGGCCGCCACCACCATGACATCGGGCTGCAGTTGTCGCAGGGCACTTTGGGCGGCCTGCGCCTCTTCAGAGAAGCGGCCGTCTAATCGCAGCCCATGGGGTTGCATGACATTGATGCCGTGTTGCTGTGCCCATTGTTTGACCTCAGAAGGTTGCAGCTTCATCCCTCGGCCTGCAGGGCGATCGGGTTGGGTCAAGACCAACGCAACGCGGTGAGAGGCCTGCACAATCGCCTCGGCAGCCACGGCCGCAAACGCCGGCGTGCCGGCAAAGACAACGTTCATCACGACTTCGCGGCTTCGCGCTCAGCTTTGATCAACCGGGTTTTGATACGGGTGCGCTTGAGATTGGACAGGTATTCCACGAAGACTTTGCCCATCAAATGGTCCATCTCATGCTGAATGCAACGCGACAGCAGCCCATCACCCTCGACCTCTTGGACCTGCCCTTGCTCGTCGAGCGCCTCAACGCGA
>JALQVJ010000180.1 GCA_023260355.1 Burkholderiaceae bacterium
AATCGCCACCGCAATGCGGTTGACGCTATTCAAGGCCTGCAACTCGACCAATGGGTGCAGCAGTTCAGGCGGCAGGTTGTCGACACAGAAAAAGCCAGCGTCTTCGAGCGCCGCGACTGCAACAGATTTCCCTGAACCAGAGATGCCGGTGATCACCACCAATTCTGTGTGTTGGAGCGAGGTTGTCATGCCGCCAGCATCTCCTTGGCGTGGGCCATGACGGTGGGAGAGTCGGGGTCCCCACCCAACATGCGAGCAATTTCAACCACGCGATCCGTATCCGAGAGACCTGTGATTTGGCTGCTGGTCGCGCCGTCCATAGTGCGCTTTTCCACTTTGAAGTGATGGTGTGCACTGGCAGCCACAGGAGCCAAATGGGTGATCGCCAAGACCTGGCGATCCTCGCCAAGTTGGCGCATCAGCTGGCCAACTGTGTGAGCCACTTTGCCGCCAATACCGGCGTCGACCTCATCGAATATCAAGGTTTGTGCCACACCCAAGCGGCTGGTACACACCGCCACAGCCAACGCGATTCGGGAGAGCTCACCACCAGAGGCGACTTTGGCGACTGGTTTGGGAGCAACACCTGCGTGGCCAGCGACCTGAAACTCAATGTAGTCTTGGCCGCTGATATTGGGATCTGCGCGCTGGACATCGATATGGAGCAGGCCGCCTTGCATGCCCAATGTTTGCATGATTGCTGTGACTTCGCTGGCGAGCGCTTGGCTTGACTTTTGGCGCGCAGTGGTCACCTCATCAGCGATCCGCTGCCAAGCTTTCTTTGCGCTCTCGGCCTTCAATTCCAGTGCGGCCACATCTAAGTTGGCATCCAACGAGTCCAACTCCGACTTCCATGCTATGTGGATTTCAGCCAACTCTTCTGGCCGAGCACGAAAGCGCTTGGCGAGCTGCATCCACAGCGAGACACGGTCATCCAACTGTTGGAATCGATCTGGGTCTAATTCGCCATGGCGGGCATATATCTTGACTTCATGGAGTACGTCACTCACCAAGTCGGCCGCTTGCTGCAAGGTTTGTGACCATGGGCTGAATTGGGGTTCGAAAGCAGACATCTGTGCCAGCCTTTGCGCGGCGGCAGCTAACGCGCGATTGACGTCGCTTGGCTCCTCATCCAAGTCTTGAACCACGGCATTTGCCGCATCGAGCAAATCTTGGCCATGTGCCAAGCGGGTGTGTTCCTCATTGAGGCTCTCCCACTCTTGAGGCATGGGCTTGAGGCGGTCTAGTTCAGCGATTTGCCAGACGAGTTGTTCTCGGCGCTCTTGGCCTTGCTGGGCAAGATGGGTTGCGCTTTGCAATGCGGCTTGCGCCTTTCGCCAAGCATCCCACGCGGCGTGCATGGGCTTGAGATCGAGCTTGGCGTAGCCGTCCAGCAAATCGAGTTGAGCCTGCGCTCTCGTCAGACTGTGCCAAGCGTGTTGGCCATGGATGTCAATCAGGTGGTCCGCCACCGATTTCAACTGCGCCATGGTCGCTGACCCCCCGTTGATCCAACCTCTGCTGCGCCCTTCGGCATCAATTTGGCGCTTCAAGAGCAAGGTGTCCTCTGAGCTGAAACCTTGCTCTTCCAACCATGTTGCAAGAGTCGGCGGTTGGTCAAACTCTGCGCAAATTTCGCAGCGCTTGGCGCCTTGGCGCACCATGTCGGCTTCCGCGCGCTGGCCCAACACCAATTGGATCGCGTCGATCAGGATGGATTTGCCCGCGCCTGTTTCGCCGCTCAAGACCGAAAAGCCGCTGCCAACCTCGAGATCCAGCGACTCCACAATCACAAAGTCCTTCAGCGATAAGCGAATCAGTGCCATGGGGTAGAACAACTCTTCGGATTCAAAATGAGGTCACGCCTTCATTCCAGTGAAGCTTTTTGCGCAGCGTATCGAAGTAGCTCCAACCGAGTGGATGCAAAAGCTGCAGCGTGAACTCGGACCGGCTGACGCGAATTTGGTCGCCTGGGAGCAAGCTCGTGAATGACTGCATATCAAAGTGTGCGCTGGCATCGCGAGCTGTGACCACCTCAATTTCAATGGTTTGTGAATCAGGCAAAACGATGGGACGGTTGGACAGCGTGTGAGGTGCGATCGGAGAGAGTACCCAGCCGTTGATGTTCGGGTGGCAAATCGGACCGCCCGCAGACAGCGCATAGGCGGTCGAACCTGTCGGCGTGGCAATGATGAGACCGTCGGCGCGTTGATTCGCGACCAAATGGCCACCCACCGCGACGCGCAGCTCGATCATGCCGCCCATGCTGCCGCGGTTGATCACCACGTCGTTGAGCGCATCAGCCTGAAATTCTTGCCTCTCATCACGCCAAATACCAGCGTTCATCATGCTGCGACGCTCGCTTTGGTAGTGGCCGTCTAACATGGGCGCGAGGGTTTGCTCGTAGCCGTCAAATGAGATGTCTGTGATGAAGCCCAAGCGCCCTTGGTTGATGCCGATGACTGGGATGCCCTGCTTGGCCAATTCGCGCCCCGCTCCGAGCATGGTGCCATCTCCACCGACCACCAACGCGACATCACACCGCTGGCCCATCTGCGAAAGTGCCAGGGTAGGGTAGGCACTCAGGCCTGTGTTTTGTGCCGTTTGATCTTCTATGCAGACTTGGTGCCCTCTTTGGTCCAGAAACCGTGCGAGTTTGCCCAACGCCTCTCCTGAGCCGGTGACTTGGTATTTGCCCACAATCGCAACGCTACCGAAGCGCTTGGATGCATTTGGCTTGTCAATTTGGGTCATACTCAGGTAAAAATGGATCGAGAGTCTCTCGTGATTACAACATAGCTTAGCGAATTTCTGATGCTTGATGATCGTGCCAAAGTTTTGCTGAAAACGCTGGTTGAGCGCTACATTGCGGATGGCCAGCCAGTGGGTTCGCGCACGCTTTCCAAAGAGACCGGCCTTACCCTTTCGCCGGCGACGATCCGCAACGTCATGAGTGACCTTGAAGATTTGGGGCTGATTGTGAGCCCGCACACTTCTGCAGGTCGAATCCCTACCGCCAAGGGCTACCGCCTGTTTGTCGACACGATGCTGACCGTGCCTGCCGATGATCCTATCGAGTGGCGCAACTTGGCGGCACCCGAGGGGCTCAGCGGGGACCAACCCTCGCGTGTGCTGACCCACGCGGCCCAAATGATTTCGAGTTTGTCGAATTTCGTTGGCGTCGTGGTAGTGCCCAAGGGGAACGCGGTGTTTCGCCACATCGAGTTTTTGTCACTTTCCGAGCGCAGGGTGCTGGTCATCATCGTGACCCCAGAGGGCGACGTACAAAATCGGGTCATCCATCCAGCGGTTGACTACACGCAAGCCCAGTTGACTGAGGCTGCCAACTTTTTGAACGCCCACTACGCCGGCTTGACCATCGACACGGTACGCGCTCGGATTCGATCAGAGGTGGACTCCCTGCGCGGCGAAATCGCCAGCCTGATGGAGGCGGCCGTGAGCGCCGCAGATGATGAGGGCGCTGAGGACGCGGATGTGCTGATTGCCGGCGAGCGCAATCTGCTGTCCATTGATGAGTTTTCTGGTGACTTGAACAACCTGAGGCGCATGTTTGATCTTTTTGAGCAAAAGACACAAGTGATGCGACTGCTCGATGTGTCGGATCAGGCAGATGGCGTGCGGATCTTTATCGGCGGTGAAAGCCAGGTTGTGCCGGTTGAGGACGTCTCCATCGTCTCCGCTCCCTATCAAGTAGACGGCCGAGTGGTGGGGCGATTGGGGGTGATCGGGCCACAGCGCATGGCCTATGAGCGCATGATTCAGATTGTGAGCATCACGTCCAAGATGTTGGGCACCGCCTTGAGTCACAACCGCTGATTGGCCCCGACCGAGCGGTAGCTTGACCGCTACAATATGCAGCTCGGCGGGCCTCTAGCTCATGTTGGTTAGAGCAGCGGACTTAAATGCAAACGGCCTAAAGCCTCGAGCCATGGCCTGATGCTCATGGGTTGCGCCATCGCAAGTTAACTCTGCTTTGGCGTAGAACTACTCAAATTCGGGGAAGCCTCTGTGGCAACGCGTGGTGATCCCGAGCCAAGCCAAATGCTTGCATTTGGAAGGTGTAGAGACTGTACGGGTAGGTCGTAATGACAAGAGACAGTCCAGACCACAAACCGGAAACGGGCAGTGAAAGCTGTAGTGGTAAGCATAATCCGTTGGTGCGGGGTTCGACTCCCCGGGGGCCTACCACCGCCTTGCTGCCATGGCCAAGGCCCAAAGCGCTTCCATCCACGCGCGGGATTCCGTTCTCTGTGTCGATCGCTTGGCCGGGCCGCCATGTTGTGCGAAAGCTTGGCGCGTCACAGATCCAGA
The DNA here is from genome assembly GCA_023260355.1 of Burkholderiaceae bacterium. Classification (GTDB taxonomy): domain Bacteria; phylum Pseudomonadota; class Gammaproteobacteria; order Burkholderiales; family Burkholderiaceae_C; genus RS62. The sequence goes on from JALQVJ010000180.1 coordinate 4,333, forward strand.
GATCCATCAAATCCACCGGCGACCCCAAGCCCCGATAAGTGAGAGGGGAGCGCCCGCGCTTTGACTCTGACGGTATCTGGGTTTGCAGTCGGCTCCGGCTCGTCCAGGCCGGAGCGAATGCGCGCACGAGCTGCAACGTCTCGGTGGTCACCACCGACGTCGACCGCTCGGTGCCCTCCCTGTCATGAGCCTCCTTGGTGCCTTGCCCAGTTGCACCATTGTGTTGCTTGCGCAAGGGTGGGGTGCAAAATTACATTAATGCAGGTGGCACGCAAGTAGCCGCCTCCTTTGAAATTACCCTACGTGCCACTTGGTGCGACGCCCATAGACGCCGGCCCAAACCCGACCCATTGCATGCCCCAAGCTCTCGAGACTGCCACCCACATGCCGCGCTTGATATCCGCGAGATCCAACGAGAGTGGTCTGTGGGGATACCTCTTGGTCGCCGCGGCTGTGCACGCCGTGCTGGCGTTCGCGCTCAAGATGGGGTGGCCTGAGACCACCGCCCGAAAGTTGCCAGAACTGGTCATCGAGTTGGGTCAAGCAGAGCCACTAAATACCCAGAGTGCAGTGCCGCCACAGGCAGAGGCCTTGGCGTCGCCGCCGTTCAAGACTGCGTCTGCAGTGAAAGCTGCATCCCAGACGGCCCGGGTGAACCGCCAAGCGCCCACGCCCCAGCCGAGTCCGGTGATTGAAAGCGCAGGGGGCATGAGCAAGATCTCCCCCGCACCCTCAAAGCCACCCATCGAACCAGCGCCAAGCGCTGCACCGAGTGTGCGCGTACAGGGTCAGGACGCATTAGTGGCAGACCCGTCTGCAAGGCCTACGATGGGCACCGGTTCCCACGCTTTTGACACAACTGGGGCAACACCCAGGGCGTTGGTTGCGGAGCAGACCGCCGCCAAGCAGCCCGTTTTGCCGGCCATTGAAACGCGTTTGCCCGGTGCTCAAACCGATTTGCAGGCCGCGAGCCAGGCACGAGCGGTGCCAGCGCCACCGCCACCGGGGACGCCGGTGGTGCGGGACAATGCCGCACGAACAGTTGAGGTGGATTACAGGGCCGCGTACCTGAATAACGCACCCCCAGCGTACCCACGAGCCGCACGCCGGCAAGGCATTACCGGCACCGTCATTTTGATCGCGGAAGTCAGCGAACAAGGCCGGCCGGGGCAGAT
>JALQVJ010000202.1 GCA_023260355.1 Burkholderiaceae bacterium
TCAAAACGACTTTTGTCAGATATATATAAAACAATCGCAAATATTAAAGTCGTCCATGCGGGTCGCGCCGCGCTCGCTCACAGAGGCGTGCACGGTTTCTAAAATGATCTGAGCGGGACTGGCCGCGCTGCTCTCCACCGGGCATGTGCAGGTGATGTCGCCCAACGTGCGAAACCGCACCGGACGGGTTTCGACCCTTTCGTCCGCGCGCGCTGGCGTGAGTGGTGTGACGGGCACCCACAAGCCCCGGCGTTGCACAACCTCACGGGGGTGCGAGTAATACAGCGAAGGCAGCGCGATGTGCTCGCGCTCGATGTATTGCCAGACATCCAGCTCGGTCCAGTTGCTGATCGGAAAGACCCGAAAGTGCTCGCCGGGATGCAGCTTGGTGTTGAAGAGGTTCCACAACTCAGGGCGCTGGGCTTTGGGCTGCCACTGGCCAAAGTCATCGCGGTGGCTGAAGATCCGCTCCTTGGCGCGGGCTTTCTCTTCGTCGCGGCGCGCGCCCCCGATCAAGGCGTCAAAGCGGAACTCTTCGATCGCCTCGAGCAAAGTCACCGACTGGTGGGCATTGCGCGGCTCGTCTGGGTGCGCCAGTCGCACGGTGCCACGCGCCATCGATGCCTCGACGCTGCGAACGATCAACCGCGCTTGGAGTTCTGCCGCACGCTGGTCGCGAAAGGCCGTGACCTCTGGAAAGTTGTGGCCCGTGTCGATCATCAACAGTGGGAACGGGATGCGGCCAATCCCAAAGGCTTTTTCAGCGCATTTGAGGACCACCAACGAATCTTTGCCGCCAGAGAACAAGAGCGCAGGGCGCTCAAAGGTGGCTGCGACTTCACGCAGGATGTAGACAGTCTCTTCTTCCAACGCGTCCAAGTGCTGGTTAGACGGTGGGCTGAGGTGAGCGGGTTGAGCGATGGCGTTCATGAGGCGACTTTGGCTGGGAGGTTTGAGATCGACGAAGTAGGCGCAGGGGCTTGGACATGCAAGCCGCACTCTTTGGCGCTGGCGGTTTCCCACCACCAACGCCCGGCGCGAAAGTCCTCACCCAAGCTGATGGCACGCGTGCACGGCGCGCAGCCGATTGATGGGTAAAAGGCGTCGTGCAGCGCGTTGTAGGGCAAGGCTCTGGTAGCGATGCAGTGCCACACGTCGCCCCACGTCCAGTCCGCGAGCGGATTGAGCTTGAGCAACGCAGCGCTGCGATCGACGAGGGGACCGTCAGCACGGGCGAGCGACTGCTCACGGCGCAATCCGGTGATCCAGCCGGTTTGGCCCTGCAGCGCCTGCGCCAGCGGCTGCATCTTGCGCAGATCACAGCAGGCCTTGCGCAACGCAATGCTCTCGTACATGGCGCGCTCACCATGGCGTTGGACAAAGTGCACCACTTGCTGGGTGTCGGGTTGGAAGCGGCGCATGGCCACGCCAAAATGCGCCTCGACTTGGCCGATCAAGGCCAATGTCTCTGTGTGCAGCACGCCGGTATCCAAGACAAACATCGAGACTGCGGGCAGCAAGCCGGCCTCTTGCAACAAGTGACTGACCACCATGTCCTCGGCGCCAAGGCTATGGGCCTGCGTCCAATCGCCTGGGTTCAGCCTCACCTGATCGCGCAGCGCTTGGACGCT
>JALQVJ010000243.1 GCA_023260355.1 Burkholderiaceae bacterium
AAAGAGCGGGTATGAGCAGTGTGCGCGCAGGTTGGCGTGAGATGCCTCTGAGATAATCCAATCTCCTCACAGTCTGCGAGACCTTGTGTGTCTCAACAGTGTGCCTCTCAAGGCGGCTTGCGTCGCCCCGTTGACCCGGAGTTCTCTTGATGAAAACCGTTCGCCGCGCCTTCATGGCGCGCTCAGTTGCGCTTGCGGCTGGAACTCTCGCCCTCTCTTCAGCCCACAGCGCAGCCGATGCTCAGGCGCTGGGCTTCAATCCACAGCCTGGGGCGTGGCGGACATTTAAAGTGCACACACGCATCCAAGTGATGCAAGCGCAAGGGGCGACTCAGCTTTGGCTGCCATTGACGTCTGTTCAAAGTGGCTGGCAACAAACCCAGCACGTTGAATGGAAATCCAACGGCCTGGTGCGCGCGTTGCAAGACCCCGCGCAAGGCATCAAGATCGCGAGTGCTACCTTTGATGCCACGCAAAGAGTGCCTGTGCTCGAGGTCATTGAGACGGTTCAGGTGAAGAGCCGCGCCGTGGTCTGGAATCGCCCTACGGGTGAGCAACTCACTGCAGACGAGCGCGCCCATTGGACGCGTGCCACCCAGTGGTTACCGACTGATGGCATCGTGCGTGACACAGCGCGCCGGGCTGTTGGCGGCGCCAGCACCGACATCGCCAAGGCGCGGGCTATTTACGATTGGGTGATTCAAAACGCATTCCGCGACCAATCGGTCAAGGGTTGTGGCTCGGGTGACATCAAAGGGATGTTGGAGAGCGGGTATTTGGGTGGCAAGTGCGCCGACTTGAATGCTTTGTTCGTTGGGCTTTGCCGCGCCGCTGGCGTGCCTGCCCGAGATGTTTATGGATTGCGCTTGGCCCCTTCCGCTTTCGGCTACAAACAATTGGGTGGCAAGTCATCCAGCTTGAGTGGCGCGCAACATTGCCGAGCTGAAGTTTTCTTGAGCCGTTACGGTTGGGTGGCGATGGACCCTGCGGACGTGACCAAAGTCATGCGCGCAGAGACTGGCGACTGGGTTCGCGATACGCATCACCCGGTGATTGCCCCTGTTGCGCGCGCATTGTTCGGTCAGTGGGAAGGCAACTGGATGGCCTACAACACAGCACATGATGTGGTGTTGCCGGGCAGTGATGGCCGATCTCAGCCCTTTGTCATGTACCCCATGGGAACGACGGGCGGCCAGCCCTTGAACCATTACAGCCCGTCGGAATTCAGCTACAACATTCAGGCTGAGGAGGCCTGAGCGACGCACGTCTCAGCGCCGGCGAAACACCAAGTCCCAAACGCCATGGCCTAGTTTCAAGCCGCGGTTTTCAAACTTGGTCAATGGCCGGTAGCTGGGCTTGTCGGCGTAACCATCGGGCCGTTGGCTGTCGTTGATCAGCAGCGGCTCGGCGCCCAATACATCCAGCATTTGCTCGGCGTAAGGCGCCCAGTCAGTCGCGCAGTGCAGGTAGCCACCGGGTTCGATGTGCTGAATCAGTTTGGCAATGAAAGGCGGCTGAATCAAACGGCGCTTGTTGTGTTTCTTTTTGTGCCAAGGGTCGGGAAAGTAGATGTGTACGCCCGCCAGCCTGTTTTTGGGAATCATGCGTTCGAGTACTTCAACGGCATCATGAGAGACGATGCGGATGTTTTCTATACCCTCGTCACCGATGCGTTTGAGCAACGCGCCCACCCCGGGTTCGTGGACCTCGCAGGCGAAAAAATTGTCATCTGGACGGGTCTGCGCGATGCGAGCGGTGGTCTCTCCCATGCCAAATCCAATCTCAAAGATCACCGGGGCGTGGCGGCCAAAAATAGCGTCAAAGTCCACCGCGGATTCGGTGAAGGGCACGATGTACTTCGGGCCTAACTCTTGCAGCGCCTTGGTTTGGCCGGTGGTTGTGCGGCCCGCGCGTCTGACAAATGAGCGGATCGTCTGCGGGTGCTTCACGTGAGCGGGTGCTTGGCCGGATTCGGTGGGTTTGGGGTCGTTCATGGTTGAGGCCGATTTTAGGTGACACACGGGCCTATCGAATCGGCAGACAATTTCTGTATGAAAAACATTCAGATTTTGGCCTTCGATGTCTTTGGTACCGTGGTCGATTGGCACGGTTCCATCGCCGCTGAGGTGCGACAACTCTATCCGTCGGTCGATGCAAATGCCTTCGCTCGGGCTTGGCGAGCGGGCTATCAGCCGGCGATGCAGCGCGTGCGCAGTGGCGAGTTGGGCTGGACGCGCATCGATGATTTGCATCGCATGATTTTGGACAGCATCCTGCCGCAGTTTGGTTTGGATGGGCTTGGCGAGTCAGAGCGGCAACACCTCAATTTGGTTTGGCACCGCTTGAATCCCTGGCCTGATGTGGTGCAGGGGCTAAGCCGTTTGAAGCAAAAATTTGTAATTTGTACCCTCAGCAACGGCAATATCAGTTTGCTCACGCACATGGCCAAGCATGGTGGGTTGCCGTGGGACTGCGTGTTGTCGGCTGAAGTCTTTCACGCCTACAAGCCGGACCCCAAAACGTATTTGGGCGTGGCCCAGTTGTTCGATGTCAATCCCGAGTCGGTCATGCTGGTGGCGGCGCACCAGGATGACCTCGCGGCTGCGCGGGACTGCGGGCTGCACACCGCCTATATCGAGCGTGTGCATGAGTTCGGTCTTGACATGCCCAAGGACATTTCAGCCTGCGACGACAACACCTGGCATGCCCGAGATTTCATGCACCTGGCCGACCAATTGGGGGCCTGAGCGGGGATCAATCCGCCGCTGATGTCACCCACTGAGAAGCCCAGGCTTTGACCCAAGCGCTCAGTTGATCGGACACCTGGGAATGATCAGGACGCAAGCCCAAGTGGCGCCCCGCCTCATGGAGAGCACGCACGGGGTCACTGACATCCACCGCAGGGGCGCCAGTCTGTTTGGACAGTTTTTCACCATTCGCACTACGAACGACCGGGGTGTGCAAATATTGTGGTGTGGTCAACCCTAGCGCTTGCTGGATCAGAATTTGTCGCGCGGTGTTGTCGGCCAAGTCTTCTCCGCGAACCACGTGTGTGATGCCCTGCGCCGCATCGTCGACAACAACCGCGAGTTGATACGCCCATAGCCCATCGGCCCGCTTCAGCACTACATCACCGACGACCTCTTCGACACATTGGCTTTGCGATCCCAGTCGCCGATCGACCCATCGGATCGTGCCCGTCCCTTGGGTAAGAAACCGCATAGCCCTGGCTTCGCGGCCGTGTAGACCTGTGCGGCAGGTCCCCGGATACGGAATCTCCTGGTGGCGGCCCCATTGCCGGCCGGTGACATGCCAATGTTTGGCGATCTCCTGGCGCGTGCAAGCGCAAGCGAAGGCCTTGCCTGCCGAGGCCAACTGGTCCAGCGCCCCTTGATAAAGGTCGGTGCGAGCAGACTGCCACACGATTTCGCCGTCCGACTCCAGCCCACATGCGCGCAGCTGTTGCAGAATCATGCGGCCATGTGCAGCGTCACAACGCGGCAAATCTGTGTCCTCTATGCGCACCAGCCAACGCCCATTGCGAGCCCGAGCATCCAGCCAGCTGGCCAGTGCCGCCACCATGGAGCCTGCATGCAACGGACCAGTGGGGGAGGGCGCAAACCGCCCGACGGCTCTGCTGACCAATTCACTCATCCCATTGCGCGGACCAGCGGTTGTTCCACTGGGGTTCAGGTTGCTGCATCCCTTGCAATTGGCGGCGATCGCGTTTGGTGGGGCGCCCCTGTTCACGTTGCCAGGCTGGCTCTGGGGCCAAACGGCGCGCTTCCTCTTGTGCAGCGCGTTGGGCGATCGATTCTTCGGTTTCTTGGTACAGCGCTTGTGCGACGGGGGCTGGGCCGCGCATCGCGCTCAAGGCCAAGACTTGCACACTGCGCTGGCTCCAGCCCGACTTGAGCTGCACGTTGGCGCCGACTGCCACGTCTGTGCTTTTTTTTGCGCTGTGGCCGTTGACGCAGACGTGCCCTTTGTCGATCGCTTCGACGGCGAGGCTTCGGGTTTTGTAAAAGCGCGCGGCCCAGAGCCATTTGTCCAAGCGCATGGCGTGGATCGCGGCGTTGTCTGCGGTCTTGCCTTTCGCCATGGGGCAGGGGTTATTGTTGGGCGCCCATAGCGAGTGCCCGCTCTCGGCTTTGGGCATTGGGTGCACTGTGCAACGGCCAGCCTTGCATGTGTGACAGCGCCAGTTGGGCCATGCCGTCGATCCAGGTTGCGTCGCTGTTCAAGCAAGGGATATAGGTCAGCGTTTCACCGCCGGCCGCCATGTAGGCTTCGGCCACTTCTTCTTGGATTTCCTCGAGGGTTTCGAGGCAGTCAGCCGTGAATCCGGGACAGACCACGTCCAAGGTTCTCACACCGTTCTTGGCCTTGGCGCAGGCCGTGGGCTCGGTGTACGGCTCCAGCCATTTGGCCTTGCCAAAGCGGGACTGGAACGTCAGCGTCCATTGGTCTGGCGTGAGCGCCAACGCCTCGGCCAGCAAACGGCCCGTCTTGTGGCACTGGCAATGGTAGGGATCCCCCAAGTGCAGGGTGCGTTCGGGGACACCGTGAAAGCTCATCAGCAGGTGCTCACTGCGCCCATGGCTCTCCCAGTGCGCGCGAATGCGTGCCGCCAGCGCTGCGATGTAGCCGGGGTGATCGGCGTATTGATTGATGAAACGCAGCTCCGGCACCCATCGCGTGCGCTGCGCCCAAGCATAAAAGGCGTCAAACACGCTGGCACTGGTGGTGCCGCTGTACTGCGGGTAGGCCGGCATCACCAGAACGCGAGTGACGCCTTGTGCTTTGAGGTCGTCCATCACGCTAGGGATGCTGGGCTGGCCATAGCGCATGGCCATTTTGACGACGACTTGGTGCCCTTGCGCGTTCAATTTTTGTTGGAGCCCATCTGCTTGGGCCTGCGTGATGACCTTCAACGGGGAACCCTCGGCTGTCCAAATCGATGCATATTTGGCAGCGGACTTGGCAGGGCGAACGCGCAGGATGATCCCGTGAAGAATCAACCACCAAATGAGTTTGGGGATTTCGACCACCCGAGGATCGCCCAAAAACTCTGCCAAGTAGCGCCGCACTGCAGGGGCGGTTGGGGCATCTGGGGTGCCGAGATTGCACAAGATGACCGCCGTTTTGGCGGCCTGACCGTGTTGGTATGAGGGTTCTTTTTTGAAAGCCATGCGCCATTGTCTCTGAAAGGGCGCTTGGCCCAACGCCCTGGGGGATATCCCAGGTCGAGGGAGGGCAGGGATTTCCCTTGCGAAATACTTCTTATATCTAAAAACACACTAAAAGACTGAGAATTAGACATTGTTATATATTAAGCCGTGGGCCTGACGCGCTGCACGCGGTGCCATAAGCACCTGCGGTCGAGTTGCTGCGGTCACCGTCCGGATTCAATCATTCACAAACGGAGATCACTGATGTTGAAACGTCCTCTATGGAAACAAATGACTTGGGGTGCCGCCCTGTTGGTCGCCGCCTCTCAAGCCCAAGCCGCTTGTGGTTCAGTCAGCGTAGCCAGCATGAACTGGCAATCTGCCGAAGTGTTGGCACAAATCGATAAATTCGTCCTCGAGGAAGGCTACGGGTGCGACGTGGAAGTGGTCCCTGGCGACACGATGCCCACCATGACCTCGATGACCGAAAAGGGCCAGCCCGATGTGGCACCCGAGATGTGGATCAATTCAATTCGTGAGCCCATCGACAAGGCTGTGGCCGAAGGGCGCTTGCACTATGCCGCGCAGTCGCTTAAGGACGGCGGCGTTGAGGGCTGGTGGATTCCCGACTACATCGCCAAGGCGAATCCTCAAATCAAAACCATTGATGACGCCCTCAAGCACCCTGAATTGTTCCCCGCGCCGGAAGACAAAACCAAGGGTGCCATTCACAACTGCCCCTCCGGCTGGAATTGTCAGCTGACCACCGGCAATGCCTTCAAGGCATGGGGTGCCGCCGACAAGGGCTTCTTGTTGGTGGATACCGGCTCAGCCGCTGGCTTGGACGGGTCTATTGCCAAAGCGTACGAGCGCAAACAGGGCTGGTTGGGCTATTACTGGGCACCCACATCGATCTTGGGCAAATACCCCATGAAGAAGCTCGATGCTGGCGTCAAACATGACGCGGCGGCATGGAGCGCGTGTAACGGCAAAGCCGATTGTGCAGACCCCAAAAAGAATGATTGGGCCCGCGCTGAGGTGTTCACCATCGTCACGGATAGCTTTAAGAAGCGGGGCGGCGATGCATTCAAGTACCTCTCCACACGCGGCTGGGGCAATGCGACCGTCAACGAGCTGCTGGCTTGGATGACCGACAACCAAGCCACCGGTGAGGATGGTGCGGTGCATTTCTTGAAGAACTATCCGCAAGTTTGGAAGTCATGGGTCAGCGCTGACGTCGCAGCCAAGATCGAAAAGGCACTGTGATCGCCTTGCGTTAATCACACCCTGCCGCGGAGAACTGTGCCACGCAGTTCTACCGCCCAACGCCTGCGTGGGACAGTGGATCACGCAGGCGATTTTTATGGACGCTGTTGAAAGCGTCAGCAGCCGAAGCGGCTGTATAGGGAGATGACAAATGGATTGGATGAATACATTTCCAACCTTGGGTCGAGAATCGTTGCGTGCTTTGAAAAAGACGATTGACTCTGGCTTTCGGGACTTCACACGCGAATGGGGAGAGTCCATTGAGAACCTGTTTGAGCCGTTGAAGGCATTCTTGATTTTCTGCGAGCGCTTGTTGTCAACGTCGCCCTGGTGGGCGGTGCTTTCAGTCATTTTGTTGATGATTTGGTGGGCGACCCGCTCGGGGCGCATCGTCGTTGGTGCAGCGATTTCCTTTCTTTTGATGGGTTACCTCGGGATGTGGGAAGACACCATGAAGACGGTGTCCATGATCTTGGTGAGTACCCTTGTCGCCATCGCAATTGGGTTGCCGATTGGGGTGGCGATGAGCCGCTCAGATCGACTCCAGCGCTGGGTCAATCCGGTCTTGGACGTGATGCAAACCATGCCAAGCTTTGTCTATTTGATTCCCGTTGTGATGCTGCTTGGCATCGGCAAAGTACCCGGTTTGATTGCTGTGGTGATCTACGCGTTGCCGCCGATGATTCGATTCACGAATTTGGGCATTCGCTTGGTTGACGCGGATGTGCTCGAGGCAGCAGATGCTTTCGGTTCTTCTGTCTGGCAAAAGATGACGCAAGTGCAGTTGCCTCTTGCGTTGCCCACCATCATGGCTGGCATCAACCAGACCATCATGTTGGCGCTGTCGATGGTGGTGATCGCCTCCATGATTGGTGTGCAGGGCCTGGGACAGCCCGTTTTGAAGGCCATCACCAATCAGTATTTCGCGTTGGGCCTTTTCAATGGTCTCGCCATTGTGGGTATTGCGATCGTGTTTGATCGAGCAACGCAGGCCTATGGCAAGCGCTTGCAAAAGCATTTGGAGGTGATTCATGGTTGAGCCAACAGCAAGTGATCCAGCAGCGAAGGCCGTTGGCATTGAAATCAAAAGCCTCTACAAAATCTTTGGCTCTAACCCGCAAGCTATGCTTTCGCTCGTCAAAGAGCAGGGTATTGGCAAGGACGAGTTGCGTGACAAGCACGGACACGTCCTTGGTCTTCAAGACATCAATATCAGCATGCCGCCCGGGAAGATCCAAGTGGTCATGGGCCTCTCGGGCTCTGGCAAAAGCACGCTGATTCGACACATCAATCGATTGATCGATCCCACTGACGGGGTGGTTGAAGTGGGTGGCACAGATGTCACCCGCATGAACGAGTCTGAGTTGCGCGAGTTTCGGCGGGCGCAAACGGCGATGGTGTTTCAAAAATTTGCACTGTTCCCGCACTACACCGTGATGGAAAACGCGATGTACGGTCTGGATGTGCGAGGGGTAGATAAGAAGACACGCCAGGACGCCGCGGCGCGGTGGATTGAGCGTGTGGGACTCAAAGGCTATGAGGACCACTATCCCAATCAGTTGTCCGGAGGCATGCAACAGCGCGTTGGACTCGCGCGCGCTTTGACCAATGACGCGCCTGTGCTGTTGATGGATGAGGCTTTCTCTGCGCTAGATCCCTTGATTCGCAGCGACATGCAGTCGGTTCTATTGGATTTGCAGCAAGAGTTGGCAAAAACCATTGTCTTCATCACGCACGACTTGGACGAGGCTTTGCGTTTGGGCGATCAAATCGCCATTCTTCGCCAAGGCGCTGTGCAACAGCAAGGCACCGGCCAGAGCATCGTGTTGAAGCCCGCGAACGACTACATCCGCGACTTCATCAAAGACGTCAATCGCGGTCGCGTGGTGCGTTGCAAGACGCTGATGCAGGCGCTGCCACCAGTCGAAGGCCCCAATCTAGAGAGCAGTTTGGTGATCGAGGAGGCTGCACGCGAGTTGAGCTCGAAGAGCTTGCCTGTGGCGAACGTGGTCGATCGCAGGGGGCGCCATCTTGGCGTCATCAGCATGGACGACATCATCGCAGCCATGGTGCCGCCGAGCGAGGCCTGATCGAGACAGCCCAGGGCGGATCAGATCCTGCCCTCGAGCTGTTGCCAAGGGATGTTGGCAGCACTGCGCACGGCCCCTTCGATGGTGGCAGGGTATCGGCCCTCGACATAGTCTCCGCATGCCCACAGCTGGGGTGCAACCGCTGTGGTGGGACGCTTGATGTTGGGCGTGGCGGCGAAAGTCGCCCGCTTTTCAACCACGGTTTTGATGAGCGATAAGTCCGTGAAGCCGAAAGTCGCTTGCACTTGATGCAGCACGTGTTCTCCTAGGGCACCTGCGTCGCCAGTGGCGTGGCTGATGACTGCAGCCAGCACACCGTGGTCTCGACCGAGGTGGGACCAATCAAATACAAATTGCGCATCCCACGGATGGGCCACGGGCAGCGCTTGCATCGCGCGTGCGATGCGGCGTTGGCTTGTGTGCAAGTAGACCGTTGCGATGGCGGTGTGTTCGAGTGATCGTGCGCATCCTGACCAGGTGTGCGCAGACGATTCACCGGTTTGTTCCGCCAAGTCCGCCGCGGCAAGCGCAGGCACGGCCATGACCACGTGCTCGGCCTCTAAGCTCGCGTTGACACGCCAGCCATCCGTTGTTCTTTGCAGCGACGTCGCGCGTTGACCCAACACCACGGAGTGCCCCAGCTGCGTGAGCCAATTGGCGGCGGCCTGCGGCAGCACTTGGTCCAAAGGCACCCTGGGAATCAGACCCCGCCAATGGCGCTGGTCACTGAACACTGTGTCTGCAAGGGCATTCAAAAACAGCTGCCCGGAGGCCTGCGCGGGCGGCAGGTTGAGCGCGCTGATGCACAAGGGGTCAATCCACTCGTCCCGCAAGCGCTGCGGCAAGTCGGTACACAAATCCGCCACGGTTGCTGAGGGCTGGCACCGCATGCCTCGCCTTTCCCATTGGAAGCCCCATCGCAGCATGGCGAAGCGCTCATGCCAGCTCCATCCTCGCGCTGTCAAAACGCTTATCAGCATCAGCGATTTCGACGGCCACCGGCTCAAGTGGGCCGGAAGTGCCAAGCCCTGTCCGTCGGGAAGTCGCAAGTCGAGGGGGATTTCCAACAGTGCAGCCGAGCGATCCACGCCGACCTTTTGCATCATGTCCAGCGTGGCGGAGTAAGCGGTCATGAGCAGGTGCTGCCCATTGTCAAGATCGAGAGATTGATTCTGAAACCGCACGCCACAGAGGCTTCGCGCGCGCCCGCCAAGTTGGCGGCTGGCCTCCATCAACGTCACGTCATGGCCCGACTCAGCCGCATGGACAGCCGCGCTGACCCCAGCCCAGCCGGCGCCAATGACCAGCACGCGGCGCCGCTTGGGGTGCTTCAGCGCACGGCCCCCAGCGCCTGCGTTTTCCAAGCCAGCCATAGTTTCCTGAGTGGGGTGAGTGCGATGCGTTGGTTCAGCACTTGAAAGCCAGAATGCTCAATTTCTCGCAGCAAATGGCGATAGATGTTCGCCATCATGAGCCCGGGCTTTTGCGACCGTTGGTCCGCGATCGGCAACAGAGCCAATGCTTGATCGTACAGCGCATGGGCTTTGCGCGCTTGGCTGGCCATCAGCGCTTGGAACCGCTCTGAGTCTTGGCGGCTGAGGATTTCCTGGGCCGTCACTTGATGCGCTTGCAGCAGCGACATTGGCAAGTAAATGCGGCCACGCATGGCGTCCTCACCCACGTCACGGATGATGTTGGTCAGCTGAAGGGCTTGCCCCAGCGCATGCGCGTACTGTGTGGTTTGGGGATCGGTCTGTCCGAAGATGCGTGCTGCGACCTCTCCTACGACGCCTGCAACCAGGTGGCAATAGCGCGTGAGCGCGGGTTCATCGAGGTAACGTGTTTGCGTCAAATCCATCCGACAGCCTTCGATGATTTGATGCAATGCGTCAGGCGCGATCCCGTAGACCGGCATGTGCTTGAGCAGTGCTTGAGTCACTGGGTGCGTGGGCTCACCCTTGGCCAATCTCACGACCTCTTGCTCCCACCAAGCCAGCTTGGTGTGCGCGACCTGCGGGTCTGAAATTTCGTCAACCACATCATCGACTTCTCTGCAAAATGCATAGAAAGCAGTGATGGCTGCACGCTTGGGCTTCGGTAAAAACAAGAATGCGTAGTAGAAGCTGCTGCCCGAGGCAGCAGCTTTTTCTTCGACATAAGACTCAGGGGTCATCGCTGAGTATCAGCCCGAGTGGCGAGGTGATTTGCGACGCATGAACGCAATGTACAACAGGGGCACGACAAACAGCGTCAGGATGGTTGAGAACGCCAAACCCCAAACAATACTCGCAGCCACAGGGCCCCAGAGCAGGCTCTTGCCACCGAGCCCAAAGGCGAGAGAGCCCAAGCCGCCGATCGTGGTCGTGGTCGTGATCAAGATGGGTACCACCCGGCGGCGCGATGCGTGCATGATGGCGTGCATCAGTGCCATACCCGCTTTGAGTCGAACGTTGGCAGCATCGATCAATACGATGGCGGAGTTGACCGCAATACCCGTCAAAGCAATGACGCCATAAAGCGTGTACAGAGACAACGGGTTCCCCGATGCGGCCAAGCCAAACGCGACACCGGTGAA
>JALQVJ010000309.1 GCA_023260355.1 Burkholderiaceae bacterium
AGGTAACTAATCATATTTTCTGGTGTAGTCTCAATATAAGGGTCGTCATCTAGTCCTTCATTGTTAATACCTGGTTCTTGCCACCATTTTTCAACAACACCATCATTAACAACTGCCATATATCTCCAACTTCTATTACCAAAACCTTTGTGATTCTTTCCAATAAGCATTCCCATATATCTAGTAAAATTACCTGATCCATCTGGAATTACTTTTACATTTTTAATTTTTAATATCTCTGCCCAAGCGTTCATAACAAACGTGTCATTAACACTACAACAATAAATTTCATCAATACCTAGACTTTTAATTTTATCGTAGTTGTCATCAAAACCTGGTAGTTGAGTAGATGTACAAGTTGGTGTAAAGGCACCAGGTAAAGCACGCCGAACCACAAGATGACGCTGTCAGGTGTTGGACCAGGCAAACCAAACAGTCCGGTGAAGGTGAGTGACTTCACAATGGGCACGAAGATCGGCACAGCCAGCAACAAGATGCCCACCCAGTCTAGGAACATCCCCAAAATCACCAACAACACCATCATCAAGAACAGGATGCCATAAGCCCCCAATCCAGTCGACAAGATGGTTTCGGTGATGAAGGCTTGGCCGCCTTGCAGGATGTAGAGCCCCACAAAGATGGATGCACCAAAGATGATCCACAGCACCATCGCAGTGGCCTTGAGGGTCGCGCCACTGGCCTCAATGAGCCCCTTCAGGGTCAAGCGCTTGTGCAGCATGGCCACGCCCATGGCACCAAAGCTGCCGAGTCCTGCGGCCTCGACTGGCGTTGCCACACCGGCAAACAAAAGCCCAAGCACGAGAACCACCAAGCCGATCGGGGCAATGAGGCCCCGCAACAAGGCCAGCTTTTGCGCAAGGCTCAAGCGCTCCTCAACCGGCACGGGTGGCCCCAGCTTGGGGTTCAGGGTGGTGCGCACAATCACGTACAAGATGTAAAGACCCGAGAGCAGCAGACCCGGCAATACAGAGCCCAGGTACAACTCACCGACTGATTGCTGCGCAACCACGGCGTACAAAATGGCCAAAATCGAAGGCGGAATCAACACGCCCAAGGTGCCTCCGGCCATGATTGAGCCGATGGCAATCTGAGGGTCATAGTTGCGTTTGAGCATGGCGGGCAGGGCAATGATGCCCATGGTCACGATGGCCGCACCCACCACGCCGACCATGGCCGCCAGAATGGTTGACGCGACAATGGTCGCCACTGCCAGACCGCCGTGCAAGCCACCCATCCACTGGTAGACCGCATCGAACATTTCCTCGATCAAACCGGCGCGTTCCAGCATGGTTGCCATGAAGATGAACAACGGAATCGCTGCCAAATCGGGGTTGGTCATCATGGGGAAGATGCGGCTTGGGATGATGTTCAGCATCGCTGCATCACCCAGCAAATAGAGAAACACAACCCCCAATCCGCCAGCCACAAAGGCCAACGGCAAGCCTGCCATCAACAAGACAAATAACGAACCAAACATCACCCACGTGAGTGTGGCCATATCGACGCTGGCAAGCACGCCTTGCATGCGGAATAGGAAATAGTCGTCGCCGTAGGGGTCGTAAAAGCCGATGTTCACAGCTTCAACGCAGACGATGGCCACGACCAGCAAGGTCAAGCCATAAACAAGCCAGCGCGTGCGGTTGGCGCTGGCGCTCAAAGTGGTGCTGCTCATGCTTGTGCCTCGGATTTCAAAGATTTTTCAAAGATGCGAATGTCCTTGATCAAGCGTGCGATACCAGCCAGCACGATCAAAATCGCTCCCAACAACATCATCCCTTTCACGGGCCAATATTGAATCTGCCAAGTTTCGACAGAGCGTTCATCCATTGCCAAACTCTCCGTGAAGAAGCGCGCACCGGTGGTGCACATTGCGATCACGAAGATGAAGAAAAATACGCTAGTGAATACATCAATCGCGGCCTGCGTGCGGCGTGTCAGTCGCGTGTAAATCACGTCAACGCGCACGTGGCTGCCATGCAGCAAGCCATACGCACCGCCCAGCATGTATTGCATGCCGAACAACAAAAAGCTGGACTCGTGGACCCAAATCGTGGGCATATTGAACAAATAGCGCGCGGTCACCTCATAGGTATAGGCAAAAACGGCGTTCACACTCCACAGTGCCACGAAGAGGCCTGAGCGATCACTGATCCAATCCAGTGCCCGCTCTACGGGGCCGGCGTCGTCCAAGTAGGGCACATCCGGGATCACCTTTTGGGCGTTACCCCAGGCGATAAAAATGAGTGGCATGACAGCCAGCCAACCCCAGTAAAACCAATGGGGCATTACAAAGCCAACGCTTTCGATCATGAGTTCATCATCCAAAAAAATGAGCGGCCCAGTGAGTCCGCTCTGTCTGACGCAACCTCAAGCGATATGCGCCTGAGGTTGCGCTGTTGCACAACGCTGGTTGTGGATCAGAGAGAGTGGCCTTTGAGGTCACTCTTGCTGATGTAGCCCAGCACGCCGTTTTGCATGTAGTCCAAGTGCAATTTGAAGACCTTGGCAGCATCAGCGTCCTTCTTGGCCCAGTTGAACCAGATTGGAATTGCGGCCTTGCGGAACTGGTCGGCGTCAGCCGTGCTCAAGCGAGAAACGGTCGAGCCAGCGGCTTCGAACTTCGCCATGGCGTCGACGTTGGCCTTTTGGATGGCAACATATTGCGTCAGTGAGTAAGCTTTCACTTGCTCTTCGACGAATGCCTGCATCTTCTTGGACAAACGCTTCCATGCGCCCATGTTGACGGTCAGGTCCATCAAATCGACCGGCTGGTACAAGCTCATGGTGCCTGGGGGGCCCATCAAAATGTACTTGGTCACTTGGTGGAAGCCCAAGTCGTAGTTCACTGCAGGACCAACGAAGTCCGCAGCGTCGATCGTGCCTTTTTCCAGGGCAGGGAAAATGTCTGAGCCAGGCAGTGCAACGGTGGACACGCCGAACTGTTGGAACACTTCAGACACCATACCGCCGGGCAAGCGGATCTTCTTGCCCTTCATGTCGGCCAAAGAGTTGATGGGTACCTTGGAGTGAATGATGTTGGCATCGTGCTGGATGGTGCCA
>JALQVJ010000086.1 GCA_023260355.1 Burkholderiaceae bacterium
TTGAAGTCTCGCATGACGGACTCCAACTCGCGTTCTGGCATTTGTCCGTGTGCCACCGCAATGCGCGCCTCTGGCAGCAGCGCGGCCAACTCGGTGCGCCGGTTTTCGATGGTGTCGACTTCGTTGTGCAAAAAGTAGACCTGCCCGCCGCGCTTGAGCTCGCGTAGGACGGCCTCGCGGATGACGCCTTGGCTCTCGTCGCGCACAAAGGTTTTGATGGCCAAGCGCCGCTGCGGCGCGGTGGCGATCACAGACAGCTCACGCAGGCCCTCCAGCGCCATGCCCAGGGTTCGCGGAATCGGCGTTGCGGTGAGGGTGAGGACATCGACCTCCGCGCGCAAGGCCTTCATGGCCTCTTTGTGTCGGACACCAAAACGGTGCTCTTCGTCAATGATGAGTAGCCCCAAGTTCTTGAAATTCACGCTGCTCGACAAGAGCTTGTGGGTGCCCACGACGATGTCGACTGTCCCGGCGTTGATGCCCTCGATGGCCGCGTTGATTTCCTTGGTCGATCGAAATCGACTCATCTCGGCAATTTTGATGGGCCACTTGGCAAAGCGATCCACCAGCGTTTGGTAGTGTTGCTCTGCGAGCAGCGTGGTGGGTGCCAAAAAGGCGACTTGTTTGCCACCCGTCACGGCGACGAAAGCTGCACGCAAGGCGACTTCGGTCTTGCCAAAACCAACATCTCCACAGACCAAGCGGTCCATGGGGCGAGGGGACACCATGTCTTGCACCACGGCGTGAATGGCGGCCCTCTGGTCTGCGGTCTCTTCAAATCCAAAGTCCGCGACAAAGCGCTCGTAGTCGTCGGGCTCGAAGCGAAACGCGTGTCCCTCGCGCGCTTGTCGGCGCGCATAGATGTTAAGCAACTCAGCCGCGGTGTCTCGCACTTGTTCGGCGGCCTTGCGCTTGGCTTTGTCCCACTGGCCACTGCCGAGTCGGTGCAGCGGCGCCTCATCGGCGCCAACGCCTGTGTAGCGGCTGATCAAGTGGAGCTGACTCACTGGCACGTAGAGCACCGCAGCTTGGGCATATTCCAAATGCAAGAACTCTTGGACCTCTTCTGGGCGAGCGGGGTCCATATTCATGTGGATCAAGCCCCGGTAGCGCCCAATGCCGTGGGCGTTGTGCACGACCGGGTCCCCCACCTGTAGCTCGCTGAGGTCTTTGATGAGGGCGTCGACATCGCTCGCCTGTTCTTGGCGTTTGCGTCGCCGCGTCGTCGCCGGCGCGTTGAACAGCTCGGTCTCGGTGACCAATGCCAGGCCGTGGTCTTGCCACCAAAAGCCCTGCGACAGTTTGGATACCGCGATACCCAGCGATTGACCGCTATCGACAAATGACTGCCAACTTTCGAACACAGGCACGGCAAGCCCATGGCCGCGCAAGAAGTCCAGCAGGCTTTCCCGTCGGCCGTCGCTTTCTGCCAGCAACAACGTTCGGGGCGACTGGCTTACAAATCCCTTGAGTGACTTGAGCGGGTCCTCGGTTTGCCGCTCCGCTGCCAAGTTGGGCAGCGCCTTCCAATAGGTCTCAGCGGGTGGGGTGGCCTCGGCCTTGAGCGCCAGTTGCGGGTGGCCGTTGGCTGCCGCGTAAAAGGATTCAGCATCCAAAAACAGGGCTTTGGGCGGCAGCGCAGGTCGCTCAGGGTCATTTTGGAACAGGCGATGGCGGTCGCGCGTGTCGCTCCAAAACTGCTGCATGGACGCCTCGACATCGCCGTGCAGCACAACCATCGCGTCCTTGCCGACGTAATCGAACACGGTCGCAGTCTCTTCAAAAAACAGCGGCAGGTAGTACTCG
This sequence comes from Burkholderiaceae bacterium, assembly GCA_023260355.1. Taxonomy (GTDB): domain Bacteria; phylum Pseudomonadota; class Gammaproteobacteria; order Burkholderiales; family Burkholderiaceae_C; genus RS62. The sequence goes on from JALQVJ010000086.1 coordinate 1,807, forward strand.
ATGCCGGAGGTGGCGACCCCATTGCCCATGTCTTTGTAGATCCGGCTCTTGGTGGGGTCGCCCTCGAGCAATTCACGCCAGCGGGCGCGAAAGCGCTGCTGCGCGTCCTCGTCCATGGGGAACTCGCGGCCCGGCAGCAAGCGAACGCTCGGGATCGGATACAGGCTGCGTTGTGTGTCAGGGTCGAAGCTTCGGATCGAGTCGATCTCGTCGTCAAATAAATCGATGCGGTAAGGCATCACCGAGCCCATTGGGAACAGGTCGATCAGGCCACCGCGAATACTGTATTCGCCGGGACTCATGACTTGCGCGACGTGGTTGTAGCCCGCGCTGACCAACTGGCTGCGCAACTTTTCTTCGTTCAGCTTTTGCCCCACGCTGAAGTCAAAGCTGTAGGCGGCCAAAAAAGACACCGGCGCCAGCCGGTACATGGCAGTGCTGGCACCCAAAATCACCACATCGGCGCCGTCGGCATGATCGCGCTGCGTGATGCGCCACAGGGTGGCCAGTCGCTCACTGATCAGGTCGTGGTGGGGTGAGAAGTGGTCGTAGGGCAGGGTTTCCCAGTCAGGAAACAGCGCACACCGCAAATCAGGCTCAAAAAATGGGATTTCCTCAATCAAGCGCAGGGCATCGACGGCTTGGGCACAGACGATCAATACCGGCTCTGCTCGCCCCTTGGCGGCGGCGGCGATCTGTGCCAAGCCCGCGGCGTCACTGCCAGCAGGAGGCATCAGGGTCGTGTGGCGGCGGCCAGGAACGAGTTTGGGGATATCCATGGGGGCGGGCGTTTGAGGTCGACGTGATTCAAAAATTCGGTTGGCTAAAGTAGCTTTCGGGTCGCAGGGCTTGATTGTAGAAGCGCGACTCGCGCGTCAGCGGGTTGCACAGCGAAGTCCCTAGAATGTGCACCTGATGAACGCCCCATATGCCACCTCCATTCACGCTGTCATCCCTTGCGCGGGAATCGGTGCGCGCGCCGGTGCGGCCGGGCCGAAGCAATATGCCTTGTTGGCAGGGCGTCCGTTGGTGGCGCACACCCTTGACGCTTTTTTGGCGGTGGGCCCCATTCAGCGCCATGTCGTCGTGCTCGCGCCGAGCGATTGCGACTGGCCTTTGCCCCCGAGTCGGGTCGAGTTGGTGCGACAAGGCGGCGAAACCCGCGCGGATTCAGTCAAGGCGGGATTGAGCTATTTGCTGGAGACCGGCGCTGATCCAGACGACTGGGTGCTGGTGCATGATGCGGCGCGCTGCTTGATTCAGCCATCGGATATCACGCGGTTGATCGATGCCTGTACCCGAGACGGCGAAGGTGGTTTATTGGCAATGCCTTTGGCCGATACCCTGAAGCAGGCCGACGCCGAGGGGCGCGTCGCCACGACTGTGACGAGAGCCGGCAAGTGGCTGGCTCAAACGCCCCAAATGTTCCGCTTGGGCGCTCTGTTAAAGGCCCTTTCGGGCGATCTCCATGGCATCACCGATGAAGCCAGTGCGATGGAACGCGCAGGCGCGTCGCCGCTGTTGGTGCAAGGCGCTGTAACCAACTTCAAGGTGACTTATCCCGGCGATTTCGGCTTGGCTGAAGCGGTATTGGCCGCACGCGCTGCGGGTCTGAAAGGAAGCACATGACGGCATCAACCTCCCCAAGCCTGCGCATTGGACAAGGTTGGGACACCCACCTGCTCGTGCCAGGGCGCCCGCTCATCTTGGGGGGCATCACGGTGGCACACGACAAAGGTCTGCTGGGGCACTCAGATGCCGATGCCTTGTTGCATGCCGTGACCGACGCGGTGTTGGGCGCGCTGGGGATGGGGGACATCGGGGAGTTGTTTCCGGATACCGCGTCTGAATGGGCTGGGGCTGACTCTGCCAAGCTGTTGCAAGAGGTGGTTCGCCGCGCGCATTTGGCAGGGTGGGTTGTGGCGAATGCAGACACCACTGTGGTGGCGCAGGCCCCCAAATTGGCGCCCTACAAAGCAGCCATGCGCAAACGCGTGGCCGAGATATTGGCGATTGACGAGTCTTGCGTCAACATCAAAGCCAAGACCGCCGAGGGTGTGGGACCCGTGGGATCAGGCGCCAGCATTGAGGCCCAGGCAGTTGTCTTGATGGCAGCGCGATCGGCATAAAGACCGCCATGTCCTCACCCAAGCCATCCAGCGACCGCGTTGGCCTGAGCACGTTCAGTTTGTCGGTGCCCGTGGCCATGGGGTACATCCCACTGGGCGCCGTGTTCGGTTTTTTGTTCATGCAAGCTGGGGCCGATTGGTGGATGCCGCTGTTGGCCAGCCTCTGGTTGTATGCCGGCGCGGCGCAGTTCATGATGATCCCGCTGATGGTCAGTGGTGCGTCACTCACCACGCTGGCGCTGGCCACGTTGGCGGTGAATTTTCGGCATGTGTTTTACGGCCTGTCGTTGTTGCACAAGCGCCCAGCGTCTGTCTGGGCTCGGGCCTATCAATCGTTTTCTTTGACTGACGAAACCTACGCTGTGGTCACCACATTGCCGCCGGACACCCCGGCGCAGCGACTGGTGTGGATTGGCGGCCTGAACCATGCTTGGTGGATGTTGGGGACGCTGCTCGGGACTTTGCTTGGCAGCGCAGCGCAGGTGCAATTTGCCGGACTCGACTTCGCGTTGGTGGCACTGTTTGCGGTGCTTTTGGTGGAACAGCTTCGACACCATGGCCGCTGGCGCAGCGTGTTCGTGGGCGCCGGGCTCTATGCATTGATGTCGATTTGGTTGCCACAGCATGCGTTGTTGTTGGCCATGGCCGTGACCGTGGGGTTGGCAGTCGTGTTGCCTGAGTCGAACGCTGGCGCGGTGTCGTCCAAGGATGCGTCCAGCGGCTCGAAGGGGGCGGCATGATGTCCAGCAGTCAGGTGTTGTTGGGTATCGCGGTGATGGGCGCCATCACTTGGCTCTTGCGCGCCTTGCCCTTCGTGGCCGAGCGCTGGTTGCAGGGGCATCCGTGGGTCGGCAAAGTGCGCGGTTTTTTGCCTACTGCGATCATGGTGATCTTGCTGCTCCACACGGTCAGCACGGGCGATGCGAGCCGATCAAATTGGCCCATCGCTGAAGTTGTCTCGATCGCCGTGGTCATGGGGTTGCAATGGTTTGTGCGACACGCGTTGTTGAGCATATTCACCGGCACTGGACTCTATGTGTTGTTGGTGAATCTGAGCTTTTTTGGGGGGTGACATGGCGCCGCCCTCCGCCTTGACCACCTTGACCTTGAACCCCGCGCTGGACACGGTGACTTCGATTGACCGCGTCTCACCGACCCACAAGATGCGCTGTGGCGCCACCCAAACCCATCCTGGCGGGGGCGGTGTCAACGTCGCAAGAGTCACACAGCGGCTGGGCATTCCAACGCACGCGGTCATCCTTGCTGGCGGATTGACTGGGCAAAGGCTCAGAGATTTGCTGCGCGAGGAGGGCGTCGACGCGATTTACGCCCCGTGCGAATC
>JALQVJ010000342.1 GCA_023260355.1 Burkholderiaceae bacterium
AACACCAAAGACGGACACATTGAATTCCGTAGCCCGGGCGGTGACTGGCTGGACGAAAACTTTGATCAAATTGAAAATACCTTGTTACGTTTCACAGTGGCCATGAGTGCGGCCTTGAACCCTGAAATGTATCGTGAAGAATACTTGAAGAAACTCTACAAGTTGGAGCGGTTCAGTGACCACGCGCCCATCACGGTGGCATACGACTGGGCCTTGCGCTGACAGGCCGCGGTGCGCGGCTGTCGCTCGGGATTTGAGGGGGGGGGTGCCAATGGCGCCTTAGCGCTTCGCGATGGTCGCTTGGGGATTGGGCCAAAATTGGCGTTATCCTGACGCTTGAGCGCCCAGCGAAAAGCGCCCATGTGTGCTCAGATCGGAGCGCTTTTTGATGCCTATGATAGCTGCGCGCGGATGGGGCTGAGGCGCCTATTCGATTGACCTTGCAAGTGATTTGAAGATGCTGAAGTACGAAACCATACCTGTCACGCCATTCCAACAAAATTGCTCCGTTGTGTGGTGTGATCAAACGCGCAAGGCTGCTGTCATCGACCCTGGTGGCGAGATCGCACAAATCATGGCGTTTGTTGCTCATATGGATTTGACGCTGGAGCAAATTTGGATCACGCACGGGCATCTCGATCACGCGGCTGCGGCACATGCGTTGTCTGAGCAAGCTGGCATACCCATCATCGGACCCGAAAAACAAGACCAATTCTGGATTGATGGCATTGCGTCACAAGGCGCGCAATACGGCTTTGATGTTGCGGATGGTTTTGTGCCCACGCGCTGGTTGCAGGACGGGGATCAAGTGACCCTGGGGCAAGAAACATTGCAGGTGATCCATTGTCCTGGGCACACGCCCGGTCATGTGGTGTTTTATTCGGCTTCGGCTCAGCGCGCGTTCGTCGGTGACGTGCTGTTCGCTGGCAGCATTGGCCGCACCGACTTCCCACGCGGTGACCATGCCACGTTGATTCACAGCATCACGCAAAAACTGTGGCCACTCGGCAACGAGACCGTGTTTATTCCAGGGCACGGTCCTGAAAGCACGTTTGGCCGAGAGCGTGTAAGCAACCCTTACGTGGGCGGCACTTGATCACTTCACCCACCCAACGATCATCCTGTACCGTATGAACACCTCACCTGTGCGCGTGGGCTGGCGTGAGAGCCTTGCCATCATCGCCGATCGCAAAACCCTGATCATGCTGTGTTTGGGGTTCTCGGCAGGCATTCCCATTTTGTTGATCTTTTCGTCTTTGTCGCTGTGGTTGCGGGAGGCGGGCGTGGAACGCGCAACCGTGACTTTCTTCAGCTGGGCCGCGCTGGGCTACTCGTTCAAATTTGTGTGGGCACCGTTGGTTGACCGACTCCCATTGCCTGTGCTCACGAGATGGCTGGGCTTGCGCAGGGGCTGGCTTTTGTTGTCCCAGTTGCTCGTCATTGTGGCGATCGTGGGCATGGCTCAAGTCAATCCTGCCACGTCCGAGTTGGCTTTGATTTGGATGGCTGTGTTTGCTGTGATGTTGGGTTTTTCGTCAGCGACGCAAGACATTGTGATTGACGCATATCGCATCGAGTCAGCCAATGCTCGCATGCAAGCGATCATGGCGTCGAGCTATATCGCAGGCTATCGCGTGGGCATGATCGTGGCAGGAGCCGGCGCGCTATTTTTGGCCGCATATTGGGGGTCTAGCGCTGACCAATACGACTATCACGCTTGGCAGCTGACTTATTGGTGTATGGCCGCGACGATGGGCATTGGCGTGTTGACGACACTTGCCATTGCGGAGCCCAGCATCCCGGATCGCTTGGCTGTGAACCACGCGGATCACGGCAAATTGTTGTTGGTTTTTGCCTTGACCGTGGCGGCCTTTGTGGCTGTTTTTTATGTGCTCGGCGGCCCCTTGGAACAATGGGCAAAGGCGTGGGAAGCCGGTGCGTTCATGAAGTTGTGTTTGGCGAGTTTGCGGATGGGGGTCGCGCTCGCGGCGGCCTTTGCGATAGGGCGATTGCTGGTGTCGGTTGGCGTCGTGCCCATGGAAACAGCCAGGGTGACTTGGGTTGCGCCAGTGAGCGAGTTCTTCCAGCGCTATGGCGCAAGCACCGCTTGGCTGCTCTTGGCGCTGATCGGCTTGTATCGAATTTCCGATATCGTGCTTGGTGTCATCTCGAATGTGTTTTACCAAGACATGGGATTTAGCAAGCCCGAGATCGCGGCCGCCGTGAAGACGTTTGGGGTGGTGGTCGCCATCGCTGGCGGTTTTTTGGGTGGCATCTTGGCCAATCGAGTCGGCGTGATGCGCAGCTTGATGTGGGGTGCCATCCTCTCTGCGCTCACCAACTTGTTGTTCGTCGTCTTGGCACAAGTAGGGCATCAGGTTGAGTGGCTTTATGCCGTGGTCGCCGCTGACAACTTGGCGGCGGGCTTGGCCAGTGCGGCTTTCGTGGCTTTTCTATCGAGCCTGACGCAGGTGTCGTTCACGGCGGTTCAATATGCCATCTTCAGTTCGCTGATGACGCTGCTGCCAAAGACCTTGGGAGGCTACTCTGGCGGCATGGTGGATGCCATGGGGTACAGCAACTTCTTTATCATGACCGCCCTTATGGGTCTGCCAGTCTTGGCCTTGATTGCATGGGCGCGAACCCGATTGGGCGTGTCTGATTGAGCGCTTCGTCTGATGCCATTGCAGGTTTGCATGCCAGACATCAACCAGACATCAGACCACGACACAATGTCTCGCCATGACCCAACATGTACTGATCATCGATGACGATCTGCGTTTGGCCGACATGGTCAAGCAATATCTGGAACGCTCAGGCTATACCTGCGAGCACGCAGAGTCGGGAGAGGCGGGGCTGGCGGCGATTCAATCGCGAGCCCCGGACGCGGTTTTGTTGGATCTGATGCTGCCCAGCATTGATGGATTGGAGGTGTGTCGCCGCATTCGCGCGCTACAGCCCCCAGCGCACCAATTGCCGATTTTGATGTTGACGGCCAAAGGAGATCCGATGGATCGCATTGTTGGCTTGGAAATGGGGGCTGATGATTACCTGCCCAAGCCGTTCGAGCCCCGCGAAATGTTGGCGAGGTTGCGCGCCATTTTGCGTCGCCAACACCACCCCTCGGGTACCACCGATGCAGATTCGGCGGCCCTGGTATTTGGCACGCTCGTGATTGATCCAGATGCCCGTGAAGTGCGAGTCAAGGGCAAGCTCGTGGACTTGACGTCATACCAGTTCGATGTATTGATGGCGATGGCGCAACGGGCTGGACGAGTCCTCTCGCGCGATCAAATCATGGAGTCGGTTCGCGGCAAAGAGCTCGAAGCGTTTGATCGGTCGATCGATGTGCACATTGGGCGGATACGCCAGGCCATCGAAGAGGATACGAAAGCGCCCAAGCGGATTTTGACGGTTCGAGGAGTCGGCTATGTTTTCGCCAGGCAGCAAGACTGAACCGCGGCCTCTGCTGGGCCGCATGTTCTGGCGGGTCTGGTTGGCGATGGTGTTGTCGATGCTTGCCCTCGTGGCGTTGATGACATTGATCTGGCGCTTGGACGTCGAGCACGATCGCGCTGGGCGTCCTGGCCACGAAGTGGTGGTGCGCAATATCTTTGGCGAAGAAATAGGCTATGCGCGTGCCACTGGCCCCAGCGACTTGGGTCCCCCATCCGAGTTCCAGGTGGTCACCGACGACGGGCAAGTCCTGTGGGTGGAGCTGCCTCGCCCCCGCTTGGGTGCAGGCCCATGGGACTGGTTGCCTTGGGCCACGTTGGGCTGGACAGGGCTCGTTGTGGGTTTGGGTTTCCTGTTCATGGCTCTGGCATTTCCGGTGGTCCGGGGCTTGACCCGCCGATTGGAGCGCTTGGCACAGGGCGTTCAGTTGTGGGGTGAAGGCCGACTCGATGTCAGATTGCCGGTTGAGGGACAAGACGAAGTGGCGCTGTTGGCGCAGCGCTTCAATGCTGCAGCCAAGCGCGTTGAAACCTTGGTCGCCTCACACAAGTTGCTGCTCGCCAATGCTTCTCACGAGCTGCGCAGCCCGCTTGCCCGCATCCGCATGAGCGTGGCACTGCTGGAGCAAGATCACGCGGATAGCCGCGAAGCGATCCAAAGCATTGAGCAAAACATCCGCGAACTCGATCAGTTGATCGATGAGGTTTTGTTGGCGAGTCGTCTCGAGCAAAGCCCCGAAAGTGTGGCGTTGGTGGACGAGGTCGATTTGGTGGCCTTGACCGTTGAAGAGGCTTCGCGCTTTGGACTTGCTGTGACAGCGGACGGCCCTGTGCACCTGCAGGGCAGCGTCAAACTTCTCCAGCGGATGATTCGCAACTTGTTGGAAAACGCACACCGCTATGGTGTGGGCTCTGACGGCTCTTTAGACATTGAGGTTGCCGTGCGCATGCAGGGGCCACACCGTTGGACGCTTTCCGTGGCTGACCGAGGTCCGGGGATTCCGCTGGCATGGCGAGAGAAGATTTTCGAGCCATTCATGCGGCCTCCAGGTGCCAAAGAGTTGCAAGGTTCTGTGGGCCTCGGCCTGTCGTTGGTGCGAGCCATCGCGCGCCACCATGGGCTTGTTGTCCGTTGCGAGGAGCGCGCGGGAGGTGGAACGCACTTCGCGGTTGAGCCCAAGGCGTGATTTTCCCATTAGTACTTAAAAAGTATTAAGTTGGATTAAGATTGCCCCGTTGCTGTCACGATATGTCCATATCTGTCACGCAACCACCCGCGCGATTCGGGTGAATCAGGGGGACCCTCTCGAAGGGTTTTGATAAGCCACCATTCACTTGGTGGCTTTTTTTTGCGCATGGCGAGGTGTTTGCCCCTCAAAAGCACAAAGGAACCCGCAGGTTCCTTTGTGTGCTTGGCAGAAAGGGGCTTAGCTGTGTGTTGCCAGTTGCAACTGCGCGCCAAGCTTTTCAAAATAAGGCCTGCTTTCCATTTTTTCGAAAGAAGCTTTGTTTTAGCTTCTTGTGAGTTTTTTGATTCTTTTATAAGCTTTATAATCTCATCGATATTAGAAAGTGCTACAGCCAAACCCTCTAAGATGTGAGCTTTCTCTCTTGCTTTTCTTAATTCATATATAGTCCTTC
>JALQVJ010000106.1 GCA_023260355.1 Burkholderiaceae bacterium
ATAGGCGTCAACAACCTCGGCTCGTGTTTTGGGTCCAGTGGGCCAACCACATTGAACCCAGACACAGGCGACATTTGGGGCGCAGATTTCCCAGTCGTCACGGTTGAGGACTGGGTCAACGCCCAGGCCATGCTGCTGGACGCGCTCGGCATTGAGCAGCTGGCAGCGGTGATGGGCGGGAGCCTCGGCGGCATGCAGGCCTTGTCGTGGTCACTGCAGTACCCCAAGCGGGTGCGACACGCTGTGGTCATCGCCAGTGCACCCAATCTCACGGCGGAAAATATCGCATTCAATGAGGTGGCTCGCCGAGCCATCGTCACAGACCCCGAGTTCCACGACGGACATTACCGGCGCCATGGCACTCTGCCTCGAAGAGGCCTGCGCATCGCTCGCATGATTGGCCACATCACCTATCTCAGCGACGACGTGATGAATGAAAAGTTCGGCCGTGCATTGCGCCAGTCCCCAGATGCCGCAATCGATGAGCAGCGCTTGGCGTATCTCTTTTCGACCCAAGACGTCGAGTTCCAAATCGAAAGCTACTTGCGTTACCAGGGCGACAAGTTTGCCGAGTATTTCGACGCCAATACGTATTTGCTGATCACACGGGCACTGGATTACTTTGATCCAGCCAAGGCCCACGGCGGGCGATTGAGTGAGGCACTGGCACAAGCCGAGTCGAGCTTTTTGTTGGTGAGCTTCTCCACCGACTGGCGTTTCTCACCATCTCGCAGCCGCGAAATGGTCAAAGCACTGGTGGACAATGCCAAAGATGTGACGTACGCCGAAATTGATGCGCCGCACGGCCATGACGCGTTTTTATTGGATGACCCGAGGTATCACCAATTGGTGCGCGCCTACTTTGATCAAAAGGTAGCGGCATGATGGCCAACACCCTCGACCGCGCCATTGCCGAGCGGGTACCCATGGGCGCCCGGGTTTTGGACCTGGGCTGTGGTGACGGCGAGCTGTTGGCTTATCTCGCGCGCCATCGCGGCTGCACGGGCTATGGTGTTGAGATCAGCGATGACAAGGTGTTGGCCTGCGCCAAGCGCGGCGTGAATGTCTTGCAATTGAATCTCGAAGATGGGCTCAATTTGTTTGAAGATGACGCGTTTGATGTTGTCTTGCAAATTGATACGCTCCAGCACTTGCGCAATGCGGAGACGATGCTGCGAGAGACCGTGCGGGTTGGTCGCATGGGCATCATTGCATTTCCAAACTTTGCCCATTGGCCCAATCGGTTCGCAGTCCTGCGCGGACGCATGCCAGTCACCAAGCGCTTGCCGTACCAGTGGTACAACACGCCAAACATTCGCGTCGGAACGTTCGCGGACTTTGAGTTGCTCGCACGGGGTATGGGGCTGAGCATCATTGACGGGTTCGGTCTGAACGGCGAAGAGATGGTGCGGCATTGGCCCAATGCATTGGCCAGCACCGCGGTGTTCCAAATCCAGCGGTGACATGAGTTCGGTGACCCCTGCCCCCAACAGGTCCTTTTGGATGCGATGGTGGCCGTGGACCGCCGAAATTGGACCAAAGCAGATGCGCGCCGACGCCATGGCCGGTGTGCTGGGCATGGTGTTGTCTCTGCCGCAAGGGATTGCATTTGCGGCCTTGGCCGGCCTACCGATTGAGTATGGGGTGTACACCTCGATCGTGCCCACCATCGTGGCGGCGCTCGCAGGATCAAGTTGGCACGTCACATCGGGCCCGACGAATGCCATTTCCTTGGCGATTCTGGCGATGTTGTCGCCCATGGCCGCTGCCGGGTCGCCCGCCTATATTCAACTGGTTTTGGTCGCCACGTTGATGGTCGGTTTGATGCAGTGGCTGATTGGGGCGTTTCGCCTAGGAGCGATGGCCAATTTCATTTCGCCAGTCGCTTTGTTTGGTTTCACCACAGGCGCAGCCTGTCTGATCGGGGTGCATGCGCTACCAGATATTTTGGGCCTGAGTGGTGCCGTGTTAACGGGCGCCCCAGCATTGCTGGAGCGCGTGCAATCGGTCTGGAGCCAAACACAGTGGGCTGCCATCGTTGCGGCGACAGTGACCGTGGTTGGCTCGGTTGTCGCCAAGCGGTGGGCGCCACGCAGCCCCCACATGTTGATCGGCCTTTTGCTGGGTACCGTGTGGTCAATCGTTTGGCCGCACGGCCAGCATTTGATTTTGGTTGGCGAGATCCCTTCGCCGTGGCCGCAGTGGGCGTTGCCCAAACTCGATTGGACCCAGGTGTCTGAATTGCTGGGCGTGGCGTTTGCACTCACCTTGGTCGCATTGGGGCAAACGATTTCGATTGCCAAAGCACTCGCCGAGCGGTCGGGTCAGGTGATCGATCCCAATCGCGAATTCATCGGGCAAGGCTTGTCGAACATGGTCGGCGCCTGCTTCTCCTCTTATGTGTCTTGCGGGTCGTTGAATCGCTCTGTGCCAAACTTTGAATCCGGCGCACGCACGCCACTTGCAGCGGTGTTTTCAGCAGCAATCATGTTGCTGTCGGTTGGGCTGCTCACCCCGTGGCTGGCGAAAATCCCGATGGCTGCGATCGCAGGGTTATTGCTGCTTGTTGCCTGGAGCTTGATGGGTTGGAGCCAGTGGGTGCAATTGTGGCGCTTGCATCGCCGCGATTTTGTGATTGCCGCCGTGACAGCATTTGCGACCATCGCGCTGCGCATGGAGGTCGCCATCTTGTTGGGCACGCTGTTGAGTTTGTTTGTGTTCTTATTGCGCACGGCCAAACCTGCGATGCGCAGCATGGGGTTTAACCAACCTCACGAGCCCCGAAAGTTTGTGGTGGTGGATCAGCGCCATGATGTGCTGCCCGAGTGTCCGCAATTGAAATTGCTGCGCATGGAGGGTGAGGTGTACTTTGGAGCCACGCCGCATGTGTCTGAACGGCTGCTTCAACTGCGCCAAGCGCCCGGTGCAGCAGGCCATTTGCTGGTCATGGCCAAAAGCATGAACTTCATCGACTACGCCGGCGCCCAATTGTGGCAGCGCGAAATGCGAGAGCGCCGAGCTTTGGGCGGAGACTTGTACTTTCATCGCCCGCGGCCGGAGGTGCTGGAGATGTGGCAGCGCATTGGCTTTCTAGATGAGCTGGGCGGGGACCATGTGTTCGACGACAAGCAGAGTGCCATCGCCAGCATCGTTCCTCGCCTCAATGGCGCAACCTGTGCCGAGTGCCGCGCACGCGTGTTTCAGGAATGTGCGCAGCGTCCCGGATCGACTTGACGCCCTGACCGCCTGACCACCGGCCGGCTGATCACGGGCCGACTGGGGCTGCGACCATGGATTCAAGCGGCAGGTGCGCTGCGCTGGCTGGGGTGTTTCCAGAGCCAATAGATGCCAATACCCATGGCTGCGATGGGCACCAAAGAACCGAGGTTGAGCAGCGCCCAGCCCTGCGTCGTGACCAGTGCGCCCGATGCGAACGACGTCACCGCCATGGTTGCGAAAACAAAGAAGTTGATCGCGCCCTGCGCGCGATCCTTCTCGGCAGGCTCATAGGCCTGCAAGGACAAGGTGGTGCTGCCGGTGAACACAAAATTCCAGCCGACCCCGAGCGTGAACAGCGCAATGATGAATTGGCTCAAATCGGTGCCACTCAGGGCCACAGCCACGCAAATCAGATTCAACAGCACGCCCGTGGCCATGATGGGCAGCGCCCCAAATCGCTTGATCAAATGCCCTGTGAAAAAACCCGGCGCAAACATGCCAATGATGTGCCACTCCAGGACGATCGCGGTTTGACTGAATGGCATGCCGCAAGTTTGCATCGCCAAAGGCGTGGCGGCCATCAACAGATTCATGACGCCGTAGCTGAGCGCTGCGGAAGTGGTCGCGACAATGAATATCGGCTGCTTCATGATGTCCCGCATCGGTCGCCCGCCTGCGCCTTTTTGGGCGGTGGTTGCAACTTGCGGAAAACGGATGAAAGCCATCACGATGCCGCCCAAGACGGCCACGACACCCAGTGCAATGTAGGCGCCGACATAGGGCGTCTCTGTCATTTCGCGGGTATAGGATGCCATGGCTGGGCCGAAGACCCCGCCGGCGATCCCTGCCGCGAGCACCAAGGACACGGCCTTTTCCTTGAATCCTGGGGCGGCAAGTTCTGCGGCTGCGAAGCGATAGAGCTGCGCGTTCGCGTTGTAGTAGCCCGCCACGATGGTGCCGACAACCAGCCAAGCGAATTGGTGCGTCATCACAGCCCAAGCGCACAACAAGGCTGAACCCAATGCGACGGCCAGCCCGCTTTGAAACGCCCATTTGCGGCCCCAGCGGCTTTGCGCTTTGGAAACCAATGACGTGCTGAGCGCACCGCCCACCACGTATCCCATCACCGGCAATGTCGCCATCCAGCCAACCGGCGCAATGCTCAGGCCGACCAAACCGTTGATGGCGATGAAAACCGCGTTGTTGATGAGAAAAAGCGACTGTGCAGTGGCCAAGAGCCAGAGGTTGGCGTTCATGCGAGAGCCTTAGAGATGAAAGGCGTTGATATTACTGCGAATACCCTGACCCGTATGTCACGCAAGCCAGGGCTGCCAATGCGGCGGTTTCCGCTCGCAAAATGCGCGCACCGAGTGAGGTTGGAATGAGACCACGCTGAATCGCCAATGCCTCCTCTGAGGGCGACAAACCACCCTCGGGGCCAATCAAAAAACACATGGCGCCGTGGCTCTTGGCGGAACCGAGGGCGTCGGGCGCGGGCACCAGTGATTCGCCCTGAAAGCTGAGCACACGGAATTGCATATCGGTGCGCGCCGGGTCACATTCTGACAACCACGCAGCCAAGTTTTGTACAGGGTGGATGGTCGGTACCCGGTTGCGTCCGCACTGCTCGCAAGCGGCCACAGCAATCGATTGCCAATGCTCGCGCCGTTTGGCTGCGCGGTCATCTTTGAGCCTGACCACGGTGCGCTCGGTGTGCACAGGCGTGATGCTGGAGACACCCAACTCTGTGGCTTTTTCGACGAGCCAATCCATGCGCTCGTTCGCTGGCATGCCGATCACGAGGTGGACGGCGAGTGCGGGCTCGCGCTCGATCGATCGCTGTGCGCCGACTTTGACTTGCACGCCCGCTTTGTGCATGGCGGTGATGCTGGCTGCATACTCCCCTCCGCGCCCATCGAACAGGGTCACGGGTTGAGAGGGCTGCATCCTCAGCACTTGGATGTGTTTGGCGGCATTGCTGTCTAACTCGAGTTCAGCGCCTGAGACGAGGGCTTGCTTGCTGAATATGCGCGGTCCCATCAATCAGCTCCGCCCGTAGGCAAATCCGGTGGCGGCATCCAGCCCTTCAAGCGAGTCAATGAAACGCAGGAGAGGTCTGAACTCGCGGTACCGGGCGCACGTGTTGTGCACATAAGCGATGAAGCGCGGCGTGTCTGCCAAATATTGTGGCTTGCCGTCGCGCAGAGTCAGGCGGGCAAAAATACCCAAGATCTTCAGGTGCCGCTGCAAGCCCATCCATTCAATCGCCTTGAAGAATGCACCGAAATCCTGTCCCCAATCCTCGAACTGGAACCAGTCTTGGCGTCGAACGCGCTCCCAATATCGAATCGCGATATCCATCAAAAGCGCGTCATCCCACTCGTGAAACGCATCGCGCAACAGGCTGGCAATGTCATAGGTGACGGGGCCGATCAGCGCATCTTGAAAATCAACGATGCCGAGTTGCCCTTCCCCGTCCAACAGCAGATTGCGGGCCATGAAATCTCGGTGCACGAAAACTTGTGGGCCCTCAGTGCAGCGGCTCGCAAGCAGACCAAAGACTTGGTCCAGCATGGCGCTTTCGCCTTCCGTGAGTGGGTGTTGCCGGTGTTGGCCCACATACCACTCAGGAAACAGCGCCATTTCGCGGCGCATCACTGCGGCGTCATATGCGGGCAATGCGCCAGGCTGGGTGGCCATTTGCCATTGGGTCAAAGCGTCCAGACCCGCCATCAAGTGCCGGTGCAGTTGTGCATCCTCCATCGGCAATGACTGCAGCAACGTTTTGGACCCCAAATCGCTGAGCAGCAAGAAACCATTGGCTGGGTCATGGTCCAGTACTTGCGGCACGCGCACACCTGCCTTTGACATGAGGGCTTGCACGTGCACAAAGGCATCATTGCGCTCGAGTTCAGGCGGCGAGTCCATCACGATCAAGTCTCCCGCGCCATCTCGCCGTGTGACCCGAAGGTACCGTCGAAAACTGGCGTCGGCGCTGGCAAGCCTCAACGTGGTTGGGTCCAATGCATGCTGCGTGCATGCCGCGCTGAACCATGGCGTGAATGCGTGTTCGCGTTCAGCGCGCGCCCAGGTGACAGGAGAAGGGGTGTGGGTCATATTGGCCAAAATGTGCGGTCGGCCGCGTAGGATAATGAACACTCATTTTAAAGTGGGTGAAGACTTCGGTTGTGCCGAACAGATGGATTGAAATTGAAGCTTGTTGGACTGAATGCTTGGCAAACACTGACCCACCTCAAAGCGGGGGTGGTTGGGCTCGCGCTCTGTGCGTGCTTGCCCGGCTTGGCCCAGAGCACAGCATGGGAATGGAATACCCGCGTGCGCGAGGCGCTGCCCCAGTCTGGCGAGGCATTGCCTGTGCACCTGTCTGGGCGCAGCATCCAGCGCATCACAGAAGACGCAGTGGTTGTCCAAGGAGACGCTGAATTGCGGCGCCTCGGCTTGGTCGTGAGAGCCGATCGCATCGACCATGACGCCAAAACGGGGCGCATGCTCGCCGACGGCAATGTCCAAGTGATGGATGGTGAGGATCGCTACCGCGGTCCCAAGTTAGACGCCAACTTAACCAGCAAAGAGGGCTCCTTTGACGAGCCCGTGTTTGAGCTCGGCTCAGGTGGCCGAGGGGACGCGAAGCGGTTTCTATTTGAGGGTCCAACCAACAGCACCGCGGAAACCGTGCGCTATTCCACTTGCCCTCGCCCCGACGCTGGCGATTGGCGTCCCGACTGGGTGCTGAGCGCGAACTCAGTTGAGTTTGATCGGGCCAAACACATCGGCACGGCATATGGTGCCGTGGTGCGCTTTCAGGGCGCCCCCGTTTTGGCCAGCCCATGGCTGCAATTCCCGCTGACTGAGGACCGCATGAGTGGGTGGCTCACGCCCACACTCAATGTGAGCGACTTGAGTGGAATCGAATTGACGACACCCTACTACTTCAATCTCGCGCCCAACTATGACGTGACCGTCTACCCCAATCTGTTGTCAAAGCGGGGGCTCAACGCGGGGGTTGAAGGGCGCTATCTTTGGGGCCAAGGTTCCGGACAAGTGCGTGTCGACCACATGCCCACGGACGCTTTGCGAAGCATGGCCCGCACCAGCACCAGTTGGCAGCACGCACAAAACATCTCCTTGGGATCTAGGCCTTGGCAGCTGAGTCTGAACCTGAACCGAGTCGGTGACGATAACTATTGGCGAGACTTTCCCAGCGCCATCAACACCCTATCCACTCGCCAGCTCCCCACTGAATTGGTGGTGAGCACGCGTGGCAACACCTGGCAGTTCAGTGCGGGCGCGCATTGGTGGCAAACCTTGCAGGAACCAGATCAAATCACCCCAGCTTATGACCGCTTGCCCGCCCTCAATTGGCGGTGGAGGCCTTTGTGGTCAGAGGACTGGGTGACCACATTCAGCTCTGAATTGACGCAGTTCAAGGTCGACAAGGTTGCCGCTGAAAATGGCTTGCGTTGGCTTGGTGAAGGCGCGCTGAGCAGGCGTTGGACGAGCAACTCGGGCTTCATCGAGCCGAGCCTGCGTGTGCAAGGGCGTCATTACGCGCTCGATCAACCGACGGGGCGAACAGGTGAGTGGGGTCAAAGCACCAGGGCCAACGTTTGGGTGCCGACCGCGGGCATCGACGCGGGCCTCGTTTTTGAGCGTGACTTGGCTGAAGGGGGCCTGCAAACCCTGGAGCCTCGCGCCCTCTTCGCATGGACGCCAACAGTCCCCCAAAGTGGATTGCCGATCTACGATGCGTCCTTGAAGGACTTCAATTTCTCCAGCATATTTTCGCCGTTTGAATATTCAGGCAACGATCGCGTGGCGGACAACCAGTCACTCACTCTGGGGTTGACCAGTCGGTGGTTGAACGCGTCCGGTGGGGAGTGGTTGTCATTGAGCGCCGCGCAAAAAATCCGGCGCAAGAAGATGACCGTCACGCTGACCGACGGCGACCCGGCTGAGGCGGGTTTGAGCGATTGGTTGCTCGGGGGGACGTGGCGTTACAACAGCCAATGGACCGCCGGTACGTTCGCCCAATACGACGATACCGAGAGAGTGTTGCGCCGCTCAACCGCCTCACTGCGTTACAGCGCAGGGCCGACCCAGCACGCACAATTGGCCTACACCTTCCAGCGAGACGCCAGTGAATTGTTGGACTTGACGTGGCAAGCGCCCTTCCCCGGTCAGGCGGCGGCTGGCGCCTCAGGCGGACCGGGCAGGTGGCACTCGATTGGACGTGCGAACTACAGCGTGCGGGAGCGCAGAGCCTTGAACTTGCTGTTGGGCGCAGAATATGAAGCGGGTTGCTGGGTGGCGCGGGTGGCGCTTGATCGCACCCAAGTGAGTGCGACCACAGCGACCCACCGGTTATTCTTCCAACTTGAGTTGTCAGGCCTTGGAAGTCTGGGCTCTGGATCGATTGCGACCGTGCGCGACAACATCCCTGGCTACACCGCTGTGAGGCAGCAAGTCGTGACACCCAGTCGCTTTGAAAACTATGAGTAAACACATGCTAAAACCTCTTCGCACATGCCTTCTCGCGCTCAGCGGCGTCACGATTGGCTTGAGCCCAGGCCTCGCTTCAGCAACGACAGTGCCGGTTGATCGGGTCGCGACTGTCGTGGGCAACCAAGTCATCACACAGCGTGAGTGGGAGCAAAGGGTCTTGCAGGTCCGACAGCAAAATGAAGGCCGCACCTTGCCCAATGATTTGGCGGAGCAAGTGCTCGAAGCGCTCGTGGTTGAGCGCTCGCAAGTGCAAGCGGCGCTGGATATGGGCGTGCGAGTGAGCGAAGCAGATGTCGATCAAGCAGAACAGCGTGTTGCTGCCCAAAATAGATTGGCACTGCCGGTTTTTTTGGAGCGGATGCGCCAGCAAGGCATCAGTCAGGCGAGCTTTCGCAATACCTTGCGCGACCAGCTTTTGATCGAGCGCGCCAAAGAGCGCGTCACGAATGAGCGTGTCAAGATCAGTCCGGGTGAGGTGCAGAGCTTCATTCAGCGCAAGGCGACGCGATTCCCCGCCATGGTGAATTTGGCTCAAATCTTGGTGCCGGTGCCAGAGCGCGCCAGTGAGGCACAACGCAATGCAGCCAAGGCTTTGGCTCAATCCTTGTCTGAGCGTGCAAAGGCAGGGGCAGCGTTTGCAGCGTTGGCGCAGTCTGCCCAAGGGGTGTCGCCGGCACAGAGTGCAGAGGCCATGGGCTTGAAACCCGAGTCAGACTATCCAGCGCTATTCGTGAAGGCGACTGCGGGGCAGCCTGTGGGTTTTGTGAGTGAGCCCACTTTGAGCGGTGCTGGCTACCACGTGCTCAAGGTCGTCGAGCGCGAATCTGCACGCTTAACCGTCGCCGAACCGCAGGTTCATGTCCGCCATATTCTGCTGAGGCCGCAGAACCTGGCCGCCAGAGAGGCTGCGATCGCGCAACTCGCCACGTGGCGGGCAGATATTTTGGCTGGCCGGGCCGAGTTTGCCACGTTGGCGCGACAACACAGCCAAGACGGATCAGCAGCCATCGGAGGAGACTTGGGTTGGGCGAGTGCGACCTAGACAACCGCACAATACGCCTCTCTCGTGCATGCCTCAAGGACCCGCGCCAGCAATGGCTCACCCTGGTTCACGAGGTGACTCACATGATCCTTGGCATTACCGGCCTTGCATTCATGGAGCATAACAACGAGGAAGCGATTGTGCG
>JALQVJ010000110.1 GCA_023260355.1 Burkholderiaceae bacterium
TTGCCATGGCCGACGACCACGATCTTGGCGGTGGGGTCAGCGTTGAGGTGGTTTTGCACGTTGCGCAGACCACGGGCGGCTTGTTCAACGCCGTCGGTCATGTGATAGACGGCTTTGATGCCATCTGCGGCCTGAGCGCTCATGCCCAACACCATGGCTGCTGCCAACAAGAATGATTTGAATCCGAATGTCATGGAGGTCTCCCGTGGTACCCCTCCCATGAGGGGCTAGGCGCAAATAGTACCGCCAAAGTGGGGCGCTCGCTGACGCGCAGGACATGCCGGTTGGGCTTAAGTGGGCTTTTTCTTGGCACGCGGGTGCGCGGCGTCGTAAGTCTGGGCGAGGTGCTGGAAATCGAGCCGGGTGTAGCGCTGCGTGGTGCTGATGTTGGCGTGGCCCAGCAGTTCTTGGACTGCGCGCAAATCGCCGCTGGACTGCAAGATGTGGCTGGCAAACGAGTGGCGCAACATGTGCGGATGCACCGACGTGCTGAGTCCGGCCATGGCGGCGCGGCGGCGCAGGCGCAAGCGGGCTTGGTTGGGACTGAGGCGCAGGCCTTTGGGGCCGAGCAGCAGTGCGGTTTCACCGCTTTTGACACACTGCGCGCGATGGGGCAACCACGCGCGCACCGCAGCGATTGCGGCGCTGCCGATCGGCACACTGCGGCGCTTGCTGCCTTTGCCGAGCACGTGGGCGACGGCATCGTCCAAGTCCAACCAGCCTTGGGCCGTTGGCGAGGCCTCGACATCCAGCCCCAGCAGTTCGCCCAGTCGCAAGCCGCTGCCGTACAACAACTCGACCAGCACTTGGTCACGGGCCTGCCATGCCGGGGGGTCGGTTTCGATGTGGTGGTCGGCGAGTTGCACGGCGTCATCGACCCCCAGCGCTTTGGGCAGCGGCTGAGGGGCTTTGGGGCCGCGCACGTCTTGCACGGGGTTGCTGCTGACATGGCCATGCATGCCCAGCCAGCGATAAAAGCTGCGCCAACCCGACAAGATGAGCGCGATGCCGCGAGGGCTGCGACCGTGGGTGCGCATTTGGCCGACCCAGCGGCGAATGTGTGCTGGCGTGACGTGCTGCAACGTGGTGGACGCCGCAAGCGCCGAGGTGATGAGCTTGTGCAGGTCGTGGCCGTACAAGATCTGGGTGCGCTCGGCGAGCCTTTTTTCGACGCGGATGTGGCTCAGGTACGCGCGAACCCAATCGGCTTCGTTGGCGCTGAGCAGCGCCAAGGCGTCATCGAGGGTGTCGGCGCGCGTGTCGGTCACTCTTGGGCTGGCAGCAATCGGCGCAGAGCGGCCGTGGTCAACAGACCCACGCGCTCCAGGAACAGGGTGCCCATGTCGGGCGTGAATCGCTCGGCATCGTCGCTGGCGAGGATCAGCACGCCCAATGGCGCTTCGTCGGCGTTGCGCCGCAACGGCACCACCGCAGCCGAGGCCACAGCGCTGGGGTCAGACAAGGCTTGGCGCAGGGCATCGCCCTCGGCCAGTGGGCCGCAGGCGATGGCGGCTTGGGCTTGCACGGCCACAGCAACCGCGTCGTCCGCGGCGATAGCCACGGTGTCGCTGATGCCGGGCACGCCCCAGACCTTGAGTGCGGACTGGGCGATGTCGTAGGTGTGGGCCAAGCCCGGGCTGATGGTGTCGAGCATGGCATCGGTGGATTGCGCGGCCAGCAGTTGCTCGATCCAGGTGTTCATCTTGTCGGCGATGGCGACGTTGTTTTGGCCATAGCGGACCATGTGCGACTGCGCGAGTTCGAGTTCGCGGATCTTGGCGCGCATCATTTCGGCTTGCCGCTCTTGCAGGCTGATGGTGCGGTGGCTGTGCGGGCTGGTCAGTTGCACGGCGGCCAACACGTCGGCGTGGCGCTCAAAAAAATCAGGGGTGTTGACCAGATAGTTGGCGATGTCGTCTTCGGTGATGGGCGCGTGGGCGTTGTGATCCATGTTGTCTCTCTTGTCTCTGTTTTGTGTCAGTGCAACGGTCGGGTCAGTCTTGTGCTGAAAATTCTGGCACATCGACGGTGCCTTCAAAGACGGTGGCCACCGGACCACTCATCCAGACCGAGGCATCGCCGCCCTCCCAAGAGATGGTCAGCATACCGCCATGGGTGTGGACGTCGACCACGGGGTCGAGCAAACCCCAGCGAATGCCAGCGACCACGGCAGCACAGGCACCCGTGCCGCAAGCCAAGGTTTCGCCGGCACCGCGCTCATAGACACGCAGGGCCACCACTTGGCGCTCAAAGATTTGCATGAACCCGGCGTTCACGCGGTTGGGAAATCGCGGGTGGCTTTCAACCCAAGGGCCGACAAGCTCCACTGGAAAAGCGCCGACATCCGGCACGATTTGCACAGCATGGGGGTTGCCCATGGACACCACACCCACTGGCAAACAGTCGGCAGCGCCGTCGCCGTCAAGGTGCCACTGGGGCCAGCCGTTTTGCTCAGCAGCGGTCAAGCCGTCTGCATTGAATGGCACACGCGCGGGTTCAAAAATGGGCGGGCCCATGTCAACGCGCACGCGCCCATCGGCGTCTTGGTGCAATTCGATCACGCCGTGCTTGACTTGCACTTTGATGGAGGGGGCATCGGAGAGGCCTTTTTCGTGCACGTAATGCACAAAGCAGCGCGCGCCGTTGCCGCAGTGTTCGACCTCACCGCCGTCGGCGTTGTGGATGACATACGAAAAGTCCACACCGGGGGTGGTGGCAGCGCGCACTGACAAGATTTGGTCAGCACCCACGCCAAAGTGGCGATCAGCGAGCCAACGGTACTGGGCGGTGTTGAGCCCGAGCAAGCCTTGGGTCTCGTTGAGCACGACGAAGTCGTTGCCCGCGCCGTGCATTTTGGTGAATTGGATTTGCATGCCGCAATTATCCCCTCAACCCCGCCCGATCAGGCAGCTTGCGCCCTGCCCGCGCACTTGTCGCTCACCACCAGCGCATATCCTCTGGCACCGCACCACTCTCCCCCTGGCTTGGGCCCCATTGCGCGCGACAACCGGCGCATTGCCAAAGCGGCAAAATACGGGCATGACACGTTCTCAATACCTCCTGCGCGAGCAGCGCACCCCTGTTGAGCCGCGCGCGGCGGCCACCGTTTTGTTGCTGCGCGACAGCGCTGAAGGCATGCAGGTGCTGATGACGCGGCGCTCCGAAAAGGCGAGCTTTGCGCCTGGGGCATACGTGTTTCCGGGTGGGGGTGTTGACGCCACTGATGGCACAGCGGCGGGTCGTTTTCGGCCCACCCAAACGGCTGATCTGCGCCAGTCGGCCATGGCCGCGATTCGCGAGAGCTTTGAAGAGCTGGGGGTGTTGATCGCCTACCGGGCGGATGGTTCTTGGGCTGACCAGTCCGATATCGAGGCCTTGGATCGCAGTGGGCCGTTTTTTGAACAATGTGCAGCGCTGGGCTTGGTGCCCGCTGCGGATCAGGTGTTCACCTTGGCGCACTGGATCACCGACCGCGACATGCCCAAGCGCTTTGATGTGCCTTTTTTGGCGGCGCCCATGCCCCCAAACCAACAACCCATTGCGGATGAGGCGGAGCAGTTCGAACCGGTGTGGGTGACGCCGCGCCAAGCGCTGGAGGCGCACAAGGCAGGCAACTTTTTCATGATCTTCCCGACGATTCGCACGCTCGAGGTCATGGCGCGGTACGCCACCGTGGCGGATGCCGTCGCTGCATGCCAAAGCGAGCATCCTGCGTTTGTCTCTTGCCCCCGTGGTGGCCTGCTGAATGGCCGCGAAGAGCGTTTCATGGAGCACGACACGGCGTTTGGCGAGTTGGCTTTTGTCGCGCCCGATGGGGCCCTGTTCCACGACCTGACTTGGCGCCACCACGAGCCGGTGCCACTGCGCCACCATATCCACCGACTGACCGCTCCCAATGCCGGCATGATGACCGGCCCGGGCACCAACACGTACATCTTGGGCGAGCCCGCCACAGGCTACGCCGTGATTGACGCCGGGCCTGACGATACCGAACATTTGGATCGCCTGATGGGGTTCACGGGCGGTGACATCCGCTGGCTGGTGTGCACCCACTCTCACCCCGACCACTCGCCTGGCGCCATTGCGCTGCAAAAGCGCCTCCAAGCCCAAGGCCACCGGGTGGCGTTGTACGGCCTGCCCAGTGGCCCCCATGCGCTCCCCAACAGCCACTTTGTGCCGGACAGCCCGGTGACCCATGGACAGCGCCTGCAGTTGCAAGGCACAGATGCCGCTGGCGCTGACATCACGCACACGCTGCGGTGTTTGTTCACCCCCGGACACGCAGCCAACCATGTGTGTTTGCTGCTGGAGGAAGACGCCGTGCTGTTCTCGGGTGACCACATCCTGAACGGCAGCACCACGGTGATCAACCCGCCCGATGGGCACATGGACGAGTACCTGCATGCTTTGGATTTGCTCGCTGATGAGTGCGAGCAAAATGGCGTGAACTTCATTCTGCCCGCGCATGGCTATGTGCTGGGCGAGGCGCCTGCCGTGATCGCGCACCTGAAGCGCCACCGATTGGCACGCGAGGCCAAGGTGCTGGCCGCCATGCGAGCCCACCCCAACGGCAACGACGACGATTGGGTGGCACATGCCTATGCCGATACCCCGCAAGGGCTGTGGCCTGTGGCCAAGCGCTCCATGCAGGCCCACATTGAGCGCATCCGCGCGCTGAACCTGTTGGGTTGAGTTCGATTGGGATGAGGGACTCAGGCGCGGAGCAAGACCCGAAAGCGCCCGTCTGGGTATGCGCGCGCGATCAGCCGCCGCGCTTGATCATGGCTTTGAGTGGCACGCG
The DNA here is from genome assembly GCA_023260355.1 of Burkholderiaceae bacterium. Classification (GTDB taxonomy): domain Bacteria; phylum Pseudomonadota; class Gammaproteobacteria; order Burkholderiales; family Burkholderiaceae_C; genus RS62. Next base: position 4,802 of record JALQVJ010000110.1, read on the forward strand.
CATGATCGCGAGCAAAGCCAAATAGCCCAACACACCCACGCCGACGACACCCACCATGCGCAAGGCCCGCACCAGCGGGCGCGCTTGGTCGGCGACCCAGTCCCAGTGGCCGTTGGCCCACCACAAAGCAGCGCCCAAGACGGCCACGGCGATGGCGACTTTGGCCATCAAAGCCCACCAACCCGCTTGCGGTTGGTAGGCGCCCATGCGGCGCAGGCTGATGAGCAACCAAGCCGCGTTGATCAAGGCCCCCACACCGATGGACAGCGCCAAGCCTGCGTGCGCAAACAGCGGCACAAATACAAAATTCAGGAGCTGGGTGCAGACCAGCACGACCACCGCGATCTTGACCGGGGTCCTCATGTTTTGTTGGGCATAAAAGCCGGGGGCCAACACCTTGATGGCGACCAATCCCAGCAGGCCCGCGCTGTAACCGCGCAAAGCCAGCGCGGTTTGGGTGACGTCATGCGCTTGGAATGCGCCGTAGTGGTAGAGCACGGTGACCAGCGGCTCGGTGAATACCCAGAGGGCGACCGCGCTGGGCACCGCAAAGACCAGCACCCAGCGCAAGCCCCAGTCGAGCAAGCCGCTGTAGGCGTCGGTTTCGCCGCGTGCCTTGGCTGCGGAGAGTTGGGGGGTGAGCACGACACCCAGTGCCACGCCCAGCAACGCGGTGGGAAACTCCATCAAGCGGTCGGCATAAGACAACCAACTGACACTGCCCGTGGCAAGGTGTGAGGCGATTTGCGTGTTGATGAGCAGCGAGAGTTGCGCCACGCCGACGCCCAGCAGCGCGGGCGCCATCAGCCCCAATACCCGCCGCACGCCGGTGTGCTGCCATGACTCTCGCATGCCGCGCCAAGAGCCGTGGATGCGGGGCCACATGCCAATGCGGGTCAGTGCCCAACCTTGCACCCCAAGCTGCAACACCCCTCCCACCATGACGCCGATGGCCAAGGCATAAATGGGTTCGATGCCGTGTCGCTCCAGTGCCGGGGCGCCCCACCAAGCGCCTGCGATCATGGCCACGTTGAGCAAGACCGGGGTGGCAGCGGGAACGGCGAAGCGCTTCCAAGTATTCAAGACCCCGGCGGCCATCGCCACCAAGGACATGAACCCAATATAGGGAAACATGATGCGGGTCAGCCCAACCGCGTGGCCGTAGCCCTCGGGTGTTTGCTGCAAGCCCGCCGCCAACATCCAAACCAGCACTGGCGCTGCGAGGACACCCACGGCGCTTGTCACCATCAGGGCCACGACGAGCACGGTGGCGATGCGGTTGACCAGTTCCCGGGTGGCCTCTTCGCCGTGCTCGGCGCGGGTGGCCGCCAGCACGGGCACAAACGCCTGGCTGAACGCGCCCTCAGCAAAAAGCCGGCGCAACAAATTGGGGATGCGAAACGCCACATTGAAGGCGTCGGTCGTGGCTGACGCACCAAAGATGGCGGCCACCATGAGCTCGCGCACCAGCCCCAGCACCCGAGAGGCCAGCGTCCAGACGGAAACCAAGGAGGCGGATTTGAACAAGCTCACGGCAGGGAGTGTAACTTTGGAGCGACGGCTTGAGGTGGTTCGGCTGGGGAATCGACGCTATAATGCTGGGTTCGCTGACAACATCTTCAAACCTGAAAGATACACATCATGGCAACCAAAAAAGTTGTAAAAAATCCGCGTCTGGCCTCTGGCCGCAAACGCGCTCGTCAAAACATCAAACTGAACGCAGCCCACACGTCACTGCGTTCCAAGTACCGCACCGCTGTCAAGAACGTTGAAAAAGCAGTGGTTGCTGGTGACAAAGACAAAGCCAGCGCTTTGTTTGCCAAAGCTCAGAGCATCATCGACAGCGTGGCAGACAAGGGCATCTTCCACAAGAACAAGGCAGCTCGTGACAAGAGCCGCTTGAGCTCCAAGGTCAAGGCCTTGGCAACCGCCGCCTAATCTGCGGCAAACGATTCGGTGGCGCCCAGCGCCACCGACGTCAAGCCCAAAAGCTTGGCGCCGTTTGAACCGGGTGCGCTGTCAGCGAATACAAAAACCGCCCAGGGCAACCTGAGGCGGTTTTTTCTTGCCCCATGTTGCCCTGCTGGGCGTGACCCAGCCCCCACCGACCCAGCTCTCTCCTGCCCCTAGGACGCATATGAAAACCATCCGCCTCAAGCCTGGCAAAGAACGCTCTTTGTTGCGCCGACATCCGTGGGTCTACGACGCCGCCATTGCCAAGGGCAAGGCCGACCCCGGTGAGACCGTTTGGATCGAGAGTGACAGTGGGCAGTGGCTGGCCTGCGGGGCGTACTCACCCACGTCCAAAATTCGCGTGCGCGTGTGGTCGTTTGACCGCGAAGAGCGCATCGACGGCGCGTTTTTCGAGCGCCGCCTGCAAGCTGCCATCGATACGCGCGCCCGCCTTGATGTCAACAGCAATGGTGTGCGGCTGGTGCACGGCGAATCCGACGGCCTACCTGGCTTGATCGTGGACCGCTACGACCAAGTGCTGGTCGCCCAGTTTTTGTCGGCAGGCACGGAAAAATGGAAAGACACCATTGCAGACTTGTTGCTGCAAATCACCGGTCTGACCCGCATCTACGAGCGCTCTGACTCGGGCGTGCGCAAGCTCGAAGGGCTGGAACCCGTGAAAGCTTGGTTGCGCGGCACCGGCGAGACCGCCTGCGTCATCCAAGAGCACGACTGGAAGCTGTCCCTGGATGTCGAAGAGGGCCACAAAACTGGCTTTTATCTTGACCAGCGCGACAGCCGCAAGAAGTTTGCCGACGCGGCCAGCCGCTTGCAGCTGCGCAACATGCTGAACTGCTACTGCTACACAGGCGGCTTCACGGTGGCGGCGCTGGCGGGCATGCGCGCCGCAGGTGTGTTGACGCCCGAGACTCGCATCACGTCGCTGGACTCGAGTGGCCCGGCCATTGCGCGCGCCGAGGACAACCTCGCCTTGAACGGCCTCGCTGGACAAGCTCAGATCGAGTGCCAAGTGGCTGACGTCAACGCCAGCCTGCGCCAGTTCATCAAAGAGGGGCGCCGCTTCGACGGCATCGTGTTGGACCCGCCTAAATTTGCCCCAACCGCCGCCCACGCCGAGCGCGCAGCACGCGCCTATAAGGACATCAATCGCTTGGCGTTCAAGCTGCTCAGCCCAGGCGGGGTGTTGTTCACCTACTCTTGCTCTGGCGGCATTGGGGTGGAGTTGTTTCACAAGATCGTGGCCTCAGCGGCCAACGACGCTGGCGTGGACGCCCACATTTTGGAGCGCTTGGGTGGTGCCCCCGATCACCCGATGACGACCGCGTTCCCCGAGGGCGAGTATCTGAAAGGTTTGACCCTGATGCGCAGCCTGACCCCCGAGCGCGAGCGCCCCGAACCAACCGCGGAAATCTCCGACTGATACACTGCGCGCGCTCGTTTGGATTATCGAAACTTGAAATTCCCAGCAGCGCGCCCCAAGTAGGGCGAGCGACTGCGGCAACCGAATCAATACACATGGCACTCATTCCTGCAACCATCCTCACTGGCTTCCTAGGCGCTGGCAAGACCACGCTTCTCAAACGCGTGCTGACTGAAAGCCACGGCCAAAAGATTGCAGTGATCGAGAACGAGTTCGGCGAAGAGAACATCGATACAGATATTTTGGTCAAGGACACCGATGAAGCCATCATTCAGATGAGCAACGGTTGTGTGTGTTGCACCATCAGGGACGATCTGCGTTCGACCTTGGCTGATTTGGCGGAGCGCCGTCGCAAAGGCGAGCTGCAATTTGAGCGCGTGATCATCGAAACCACAGGTGTGGCCGACCCTGGCCCTGTGGCACAGACGTTTTTCATGGACGATGACGTGGCCGAGCAGTACTTGCTGGACGCCATTGTCACCGTGGTCGATGCCAAGCATGCAGCGATGCAGCTGAACGAACGCCAAGAGGCGCGTCGCCAAGTCGGCTTCGCCGACCAGATTTTCATCAGCAAGGCCGACTTGGTGGATGCCAAAGAACTGGACAGCTTGCAACACCGCATCAAGCACATGAACCCACGGGCACCCCAACGCACGGTGCATTTTGGTGAAGTGGCGCTCAGCGAAGTCTTGGACCTGCGTGGCTTCAATTTGAACGCCAAGCTGGATATCGATCCCGAGTTTTTGGCCGATGAGCACCACCACCATGGTGAGCATTGCGACCACCCGTCGCACCAGCATGGTCATGACCACGACCATGATCACGGGCATGACCATGAACACCACCACGCACATCACCACCATGACGATGATGACGTGAAGAGCTTTGTCTATCGTGCGGACAAGCCTTTCAACCCTGCCAAACTCGAAGAGTTTTTGGGCACCGTTGTGCAAATTTACGGCCCCCGCATGCTTCGCTACAAAGGCGTTTTGCACATGATGGGCACGGAACGCAAAGTGATTTTCCAAGGCGTCCATCAATTGATGGGCAGTGATCTGGGTCCTGAGTGGGGCCCCACAGAGGTGCGCCAAAGCCGCATGGTGTTCATCGGCATTGACCTGCCTCGAGACATCTTGGAACAAGGACTGGATCAATGCTTCTGATGCCAGCGAACCCACAACCCAAGTGCGCGATTCGAGCGCCAAAGCACCGCTGAAGGTCATCCAGGCAATCGGTCATGTTTTTGCGCTCCATCCTGCAGTCCATGGGTTTTCCCAGCCAACCCGAGCCTCGCCAAACCGGGCGCTCTGGGTTGGACAAAACCGCGTCAGGTAAAACGGGTATAACAACGCCTGATTCAAACGCCGTGAGCCCCCACCGGAGGAGACAAGCCGTGCCGAGTGCAACCACAAAAAAGAAGACAACCGCCGCTGCCACCAAGGTGTTCGCCACCGCAAAGGGCTCCCTGTCCGTGGGCAGCGCACCCACACCAACGCTCGTACCCGCAAGG
>JALQVJ010000128.1 GCA_023260355.1 Burkholderiaceae bacterium
GCGGCATCTAAGCTGTATCCGGGCATTGTCTCAGTGGCCGTTGGCGCAATGGCAAACCCAAGACTACCAAGCGATGTTCGCCTATACGTTCCGTTTAATCGCATCGCATTCGGATCACGTTCTAACCTGCTGCTGAACGCCCGATCGGTGTAACTTTCTAAGGCGACCAAGTTAGGCGTCACTGTCAGGGTACCCAACTCGCCACCTTTTAAAACTTCGATGGGCAATCCGATATAGCGCCATTGGATTCGACTTAACCGGCCATCAAGTTTGTAAACCCCCTCCGGTTGTTGACTGTCAATGAAAACTGAGCCACTTTGACGGGGATTTGCATCCAAATTTGAGCCACTTCATTGGCCTATCCTGCTTATTTTTTGAGCAAGGGTGGTCAGGAGTGATCAACGTGGGAACTTTGAGTAAATTGCGCCGCCTTGTCTTGCGAGACGGCATGTCAGTGCGCCAAGCCAGCCGCAGGCTTGGGATATCGAGAAACACGGCTGCCAAGTGGCTGGGCGAGCCGGAGATGGTGGAGCCCAAATACCCTGTTCGGCAGGCCACAGCCAGCGTGCTGGAGCCGTACAAGGAGCAGCTTGTCACCTGGCTCAAAGCGGACAGCCACCGCAACAAGCGCGAGCGCCGGGGGGTCAAGGCCTTGTTTGAGGCATTGCGCGCCATGGGCTACAGCGGTAGCGCAAGCCCCGTGTACCGGTTTGCCAAGAGGTGGAAGCTCGAGCAAAGCCATGCGCCCAAGAGCGTGGGGTTTGTGCCGCTGCACTTTGAGCTGGGAGAGGCGTTTCAGTTTGACTGGAGCTGTGAGTACGCCTTCATTGGCGGTTTGCGCCGCCGACTGGAGGTGGCGCACATCAAGCTGGCCGCCAGCCGTGCGTTCTTGCTGGTGGCGTACTTCACGCAAACCCATGAAATGCTGTTTGACGCCCATGCCCGGGGCTTTGCAGCGTTTGGCGGCGTGCCCAAGCGGGGTATCTACGACAACATGAAGACGGCGGTGGACAAGGTGGGCCAGGGCAAGCAGCGCAGCGTCAACGCGCGGTTTGAGGCGATGACGGGGCATTACTTGTTTGATCACGAGTTCTGTAACCGGGCGGCGGGATGGGAGAAGGGCATCGTTGAGAAGAACGTGCAAGACCGCAGGCGAGGCGTGGTGCGCGAGGTCACTGAGCGGCGCTGGGGCAGTTTGGCCGAGCTCAATGAGTGGCTGCACAGTGCCTGCCGTCAAGCGTGGGATGAGTTGGCACACCCAGAGTGGTCCGAGCTGAGCGTTGCCGATGTGTGGCAAGACGAGGCGAGCCGCTTGATGCCTTGCCCCAAGCCCTTTGATGGGTATGTGGAACAACCGGTTCGGGTGTCATCGACCTCGCTGATCCAATACCAACGCAACCGCTACAGCGTGCCCTGCGAATGGGTGCATGGGGTGGTGAGTTTGCGCGCTTACCCAGAGTACTTGCTGGTGGTGGGGCCTGATGGGCAGGCCGCCCGGCTAGAGCGCCACTTTGGGCGCGATCAAACCATATACGACTGGCAGCACTACATCGCTTTGGTCGAGCGCAAGCCAGGGGCGCTGCGCAATGGTGCCCCCTTTAGGGACATGCCCGAGCCTTTAGTGGAGTTGCAGCGTCAACTGCTCAAACACCCAGGGGGCGACCGGGTGATGTCACAGGTGCTGTCGGCGGTGAATTTGCACGGGCTCGAAGCGGTGTTGGTGGCCACCGAGTTGGCGCTGCAAACGGGTCGAGTGAGTGCCGAGCATGTGCTCAATGTGATTGCCCGGCTCAAAGAGCCCATGCCAGCTCGCGTAGAAATCAGCACGCCCTTGCAACTGAGCACGCCGGCGTTGGCCAATTTGGAGCGCTATGACGCTTTGAGAGATGAGCAGGAGGCGCGCCATGAGTGATGTGATCGATGGGCTCAAGGCACTGAGCCTGCATGGCATGGCCAGCGCTTGGCCGGAGGTGCTGGGAACGGCCAGGCTCAAAGCGTTGGATCATGAGGTGGTGCTGCACCAGTTGATCAAGTCAGAGGCTGCGCAGCGCGAGGTGCGCTCCATGGCCTATCAGATGCGGGTGGCCCGCTTCCCCACGCACCGGGATTTGACGGGGTTTGACTTCGCGCAGGCGCATGTGGACGCGAATCTGGTCAAGCAGTTGCATGAGCTGCAATTCGTGGACTCGGCGCACAACGTGGTGTTTGTGGGCGGGCCGGGAACGGGCAAGACGCACTTGGCCACCAGCCTTGGGGTGCATGCCATTCGCGCCAAGGGCAAGCGGGTGCGTTTCTTCTCGACGGTGGAACTGGTCAATGCCTTGGAGCTTGAGAAATCCCAGAACAAGCACGGGCAGTTGGCCAACCGCTTGATGTACGTTGACCTGGTGATCTTGGATGAGATGGGCTATTTGCCCTTCACCCAGTCGGGTGGCGCGTTGCTGTTTCACTTGCTCTCCAAGCTGTATGAGCGCACCAGTGTGGTGATCACGACCAACCTGAACTTCTCGGAGTGGGCCAACGTGTTTGGCGACGCCAAGATGACGACGGCGCTGCTGGACCGGCTCACCCATCACTGCCATATTGTGGAGACGGGCAACGAAAGTTGGCGCTTCAAGCACTCTCAGGCGGTCAGCCAGAAGGTCAAACAATCCAAAACGAAAGGGGGTAAAAGCACAGAACAGCTAAACTTATCCACAACCGAATAAGCCAATTCTTTAAAAACCAGTGGCTCAATATTGGTTGCAAACACTGGCTCAGTTTGTCTGGCTAATCAACAAA
>JALQVJ010000144.1 GCA_023260355.1 Burkholderiaceae bacterium
CCCGCTTCTCGGGTCACCTGCCCACCTGCCGCTTTGATTTGCTCACATGCAGCGTAGCAATCCTTCACGCCAATGGCGATGTGGCCATAGGCCGTACCCATGTCGTATTCGGTTTGTCCCCAGTTGTAGGTGAGTTCAAGCTCGGCCTGAGCAGGGTTGGACTCGAAACCCAAAAAAGCGAGGCTGTACTTGTACTCTTCGTTGTCGCGCTGCCTGAGCAGCTTCATACCCAGCACTTGGGTGTAGAAGTCGATCGATCGCTGAAGGTCTCCGACGCGCAGCATGGTGTGAAGAAATCGCATGTGTTCTCCCAAAAAGATATCAAAAATGGGTCACCACAAAGCTTAATGCCAACGCGGTCACCACCGAGTCGCGTTTGCATAAAAAAAGACCGCTGAATAGCGGTCTTGTGGTGCTCATGGGGTTGCGGTCATTTGATCCGACCAAACGAGGTGCGCAACGGATCAATGTTGCCGCGCTCGCGATTGGCGCCACCGCCACCGCCAGAGCGGTAGCGATTGCGGCCGCCACGGGCCGCCGCGTCGACGCTTGTCTTCAACGGGTCTGCTGAACGTGGCAACTCGTCACTGTCGCGGCGGGGCGCACGACCCTGACCACCATCATGGCGCATACCCGGCTGACCGTCGTTGTGCCGGCGAGGTGCTGACCCCTGGCCTTGGCCCTGACCGCCTGCGCTCGCGCCGCCACTACCCCGACGGCGATTGCGGCTGCGGCGATTGCGGTTGCCACCCTCGGGCCCCTCGCCACCATCACCGGCTGCGGGCGCTGGGCCTCGGTTGTTGCGCTGGCCGTTGCCACCGCCTTCGTTGGATTTGCGCTCGCGCATGCGCTGCATCATTTCTTGGCGTGCGGCCTTTGCTGCGGCGGACATCACTTCACGGCCTGGCGCTTTGCCCAGTCCGCCCCAGAGCACTTGGCGACCCATCGCGATGGGTTGGGCGGTTTCGCCCTCAGCAGGGCCAAACTCCGGTAGCAAGCGCACATCCAGTCGCAACTGAATGAATCGCTCTATGTCCTGCATGAAGCCTTCTTCGTCCAAGCTCACCAAACTGATGGCTTCGCCAGTGGCGCCGGCGCGGCCTGTGCGACCGATCCGGTGGACGTAGTCCTCAGTGATATTGGGAATATCAAAGTTCACCACATGCGGCAATTCGTCGATGTCGATGCCGCGTGCAGCAATGTCAGTGGCAACCAGGGCGCGCACCTCTCCGGTTTTGAAACCTTGGAGGGCTTGGGTGCGAGCGGTTTGGCTCTTGTTGCCGTGCAGCGCCATGGCCGGTATGCCGTTGGCAGACAAGAAGTCGGCCACCCGGTTGGCGCCAAACTTGGTGCGTGTGAACACCAAGACTTGGGTCCAGTTGGCTTCTTGCATCAAGTGCAGCAGCAGGTCTTTCTTGCGCTCACGACCTACGGGGTAAATAGCTTGCTTGATCAACTCCACCGTGGTGTTGCGTGGTGTGACTTGAATTTGCTTGGGTTCACGCAGCAAAGTGTTGGCTAGCTCTCTGATTTCGTCGCTGAATGTCGCGGAAAACAGCAGGCTCTGCTTTGATTTGGGCAACAGAGCCAAGACTTTGCGCACGTCATGGATAAAGCCCATGTCGAGCATGCGATCGGCTTCGTCGAGCACCAAAATCTCAACCACTGACAGGTCGACCGCGCCCTGCTGCGCAAGGTCCAGCAAGCGACCTGGGGTAGCGACGAGAATGTCAACGCCTTGTTTGATGCGTTGAATTTGTGGGTTCAGACCAACGCCGCCGAAGACCACAGTCGACTGCAGCGGCAGCTTGGCGCCGTAGGTTTTCACGGACTCTTCTACTTGAGCGGCCAACTCGCGCGTGGGTGTCAGCACCAAAGCGCGGATGCCACCAGTGCCCGGTTTTTGTGTCAAGAGCTGCAGCATGGGCAGCGTGAATGCGGCGGTTTTACCCGTGCCTGTCTGGGCACCGGCCAAAATGTCGTGGCCCTCGAGAACTGCCGGAATGGCTTGCGCTTGGATGGGGGTTGGCTCGCTGTAACCCTCGTTGCGAACAGCCTCGAGAATGGCCGGCGCCAAATTGAGTGAATCAAATGTCATGTTGAGTGTCTCGCTGCAAAGGTGCAGCGTTTTTGGCGGTGAGCCGCTAAGGCCATGAGCCCAGGCGGCCAGTCATGCACCGGCCAAGAGGTGGAATAGAGCTCGCCAACGGTGAAATGGTTGCGGCGAATGCTCTTCAGCCTTCCTGCTGTGTCGGATCGACTGGGGATCGCGACAGGGTGCATTATTGCATGGAACTTGAGCCGACTCGCTGGCACAACAAAGCGCAACGATAATAGAGCCCTTTAGATACCAACCCAGATCGATCCAGCAACATGGCGCAATACGTATTCACGATGAACCGGGTGGGAAAAATTGTCCCCCCCAAGAAGCAAATCCTCAAAGACATTTCATTGTCGTTTTTTCCCGGCGCGAAGATCGGTGTGCTCGGCCTGAACGGCTCAGGCAAGTCCACGCTGCTTAAAATCATGGCAGGCTTGGATACCGAAATCGAGGGCGAAGCCGTCCCCATGCCCGGCATCAAAATTGGGTACTTGCCCCAAGAGCCACAGCTTGACCCTGATCAATCGGTGCGCGACGCGGTGGAGTCCAGCATGAGCGGCGTGCGCGCGGCTCAAGCTCGCTTGGATGAGGTGTATGCCGCATACGCGGAGCCAGATGCCGACTTTGATGCGCTGGCAGCTGAGCAAGCCGAGTTGGAGGCGATCATTGCGACGTCGGGCGCGGATGGTGAGCACCAACTCGAGATCGCGGCAGATGCCCTGAGATTGCCACCATGGGATGCCAAGATTGGGTTGCTGTCCGGTGGAGAGAAGCGCCGCGTTGCGCTTTGCTGTCTGTTGCTGTCCAAGCCAGACATGCTGCTGCTCGATGAACCGACCAACCACTTGGATGCGGAGTCAGTGGAGTGGTTGGAGCTGTTCCTGCAGCGCTTCTCGGGCACGGTTGTCGCGATCACCCACGACCGCTATTTCTTGGACAACGCCGCTGAATGGATTCTCGAACTCGATCGTGGCCACGGCATTCCCTATAAGGGCAACTACTCCACTTGGCTTGAGCAAAAAGAAGCTCGTCTGGAGCAGGAGCAGCGAACCGAAGACGCGCGAATGAAAGCCATGAAGGAAGAGCTCAAGTGGGTGCGATCGAATGCCAAGGGACGCCAAGCCAAGAGCAAGGCCCGTCTGGCGCGCTTTGAAGAGCTGAGCGATGTGGAATACCAAAAGCGCAACGAAACCAACGAGATTTTCATCCCCGTGGCCGAGCGCTTGGGCAATGAAGTCATCGAGTTCAAGGGCGTTTCCAAGAGTTATGGAGATCGCCTTCTGATTGACAACTTGAGCTTCAATGTGCCTGCAGGTGCCATCGTCGGCATCATTGGCCCCAACGGCGCGGGTAAGTCCACGCTGTTCAAGATGATCACGGGCAAAGAGGCGCCAGACTCTGGTGAAGTCAAGATTGGTCAGACCGTGAAAATGTCTGCTGTCGACCAGAGTCGCGATGGCTTGGCCGGTGAAAAGTCCGTGTGGGAAGATATTTCCGGTGGTTTGGACATGATCACTGTGGGCAAATTCCAGATGCCGAGTCGCGCGTATTGCGGCCGCTTCAACTTTTCAGGAGGGGACCAGCAAAAGCTGGTGAAGAACCTCTCCGGCGGTGAGCGCGGGCGGTTGCACTTGGCCAAAATGTTGGCAGAGGGCGGCAACGTGCTGTTGTTGGACGAACCCTCCAACGACTTAGACGTGGAAACCCTTCGCGCCCTAGAGGAGGCATTGCTGGAGTTCGCCGGGAGCGCGTTGGTGGTCAGCCACGATCGTTGGTTCTTGGATCGCATTTGTACCCACATCCTCGCGGCAGAGGGCGACAGCCAGTGGTACTTCTATCACGGCAACTACCAAGAGTACGAAGAAGACAAGAAGAAGCGACTGGGTGAAGAGGGCGCCAAACCCAAGCGCGTCCGTTTCAAGGCACTCAAGTGATGGCCGAGTTGTCCAGCGAGCGCGTTCGCGAATTGACCCAGCGCTGGGTCGATCACATGGTGGTGGGGTTGAATTTGTGCCCTTTTGCGCAGCCAGCCCTAGCGCGCCAAGGCGTCAGGATTCGTGTCAGCGAGGCGCCCCATCTCGATGCGTTTCTCGACGATTTGGATGCCGAGTTGGTGTTGTTGAAAGACAAGCCTGCGTCCGAATTAGAGACGACGCTGTTGGTGCACCCGCGCTTGTTTCCTGACTTCTTTGTCTTCAATGATTTCTTGAATGTCGTTGACCATGTGATCGAAGAACATGGGCTCGAAGAGGATATCGAAGTTGTGGCGTTTCACCCGCAGTTGGTGTTTGAAGGCGCGGCAGAGGACAGCTTGGAAAATTTGCCTAACCGGTCTCCTTTCCCGATGCTGCACTTGTTGCGCGCACAGAGCTTAGAAGAAGCTTCACCGAGTGGGGATACTCAAGACATCGTTGAACGCAATCGCCGCACCATAGAGCAGTTGGGTGCGAGTGGTTGGTCCGCAAGGTGGGATGCCATTTCTCGTGATTGAGGCGCGATCTGTGTCTCGCTGACCGACTTCACGGGTCGCAAGCGCCTTT
>JALQVJ010000370.1 GCA_023260355.1 Burkholderiaceae bacterium
CTTGCGGATTCCGCCTTGACCAGCCCTTTTGCCCTCGAAGCCGCTTTGATGCGCACAGGCTTTTCCCCCCAAATTTCTTCGAGGCGGTAGTACTCGCGAATCACGGGTTGCATGATGTGAACGACGGCAGAGCCGCAGTCGACGATCACCCACTCCCCGTTGTCTTCACCCTCAATGCGCGGCTTGTCAAAGCCTGCATCCCGCAACGCGTCTCGCACACTCGAAGCCAGAGCCCGTGTTTGCCGGTTGGATGTGCCGCTTGCGACCAGAACGCGCTCGAACAGAGGCGACAAATGTTCGGTATCGAAGACCTGAATGTCTTTGCCCTTGACGTCTTCCAACGCATCGACAAGGGTGCGTTGCAGTTTTTGGATTTCTCTCTTGATGCTGGTGTCGCTCATTTGGTGTCTTGGTAAAGGTTGTGCTGTGCAATATACCGCGCAACCGATTCATCGAGAATTGGTTGATCGGCCGGCATGCCATCGATTTGGGTCAACTGCGCACGGACAAAAGTTGAGCTGATGGGGTCAAGAGGCATCTCAATGACCACCACGGGCCACGAGAAATGGGCTTGAACATCCACTGGGTCAGCACTTTTTGTTGAGCGACGGGCGACCGCCAAACGCGCACGCTTCAGAATTTCATCCTGCCGCTTCCATGTGTGGAACGCGGCTGCTTGGTCGGCCCCCATCAGCAAGAACCACTCGTCCTCGGTTGAAGGCAGGCTGTCCTGGCTTTGCAATGTTTGCAGGGTGTCAGCAGTGTAACTCGGCCCGCTGCGCTTGAGTTCGAGATCCGTGACTTGCACCCGCGATAAACCGCTGAATGCCAGCTTGGCCATCGCCAGACGGTGATGGCCATCGGAGAGCGGTCGAGCCTTGTGCCACGCGTGGCCTGTCGGGACGACCCACAACCGATCCAGCGCCAACTGGTCAATCGCCGCGGCTGCCATCGCAACGTGCGCCCTGTGGGGCGGGTCAAATGCCCCCCCAAACACGCCAATGCGACGGCGCAACTGCATCACACCCAATCGCGCGGTGTGAGGTACCGCGTCAGGAGCTCCGCCTCGGGCGAGCCTGCCTCGGGCTGACGTTGGTAGCCCCATGAAACGAGTGACGGCATCGACAACAAGATCGACTCTGTGCGACCGCCAGATTGCAAACCAAAGTGAGTGCCTCGATCCCAAACCAAATTGAACTCAACATAACGGCCGCGCCGAAGGAGCTGATGCTCCCGCTCTCGCTCGCCGTACGGCGTGTCTTGGCGGCGCGACACGATCGGGAAATAGGCCCCGATAAATGCATCGCCAACGCTTTGCAGCATTTCAAAGCTGCGTTGCATGCCGAGCTCGGCAAAATCGTCGAAGAAAATCCCGCCCACACCGCGCTGCTCTTTGCGGTGGTGGTTGCAAAAATACTCATCACACCAGCGCTTGAATCGGGGATACAAATGCTCACCGAACGGCGCCAGAGCGTCTCGACACGTGCGATGGAAATGCACAGCGTCTTCATCAAACCCATAATAAGGAGTCAAGTCCATGCCGCCACCAAACCACGCCACCGCCGCTGACTCAGCTGGACGCGCCACGATGGCGCGCACGTTCATGTGGACGGTTGGCACATAGGGGTTGCGAGGATGGAACACCAACGACACGCCCATTGCCTCAAAAGGCGCGCCAGCGAGCTCAGGCCGGTGCTGCGTCGCAGAAGGCGGCAACTTGGGCCCGCGCACATGCGAGAACCCGCACCCCGCCCTCTCGAAAATCGGCCCACCTTCAAAAATCTGTGTGATGCCGTCGCCTTGCAACAAGTCGCCAGGATCCTTTGACCAGGGGTCAACCTGTGCAGCCGTGCCATCGACAGCAGCCACTTGGTCCATGATGCGTTGCTGAAGGCCCATCAAATAGGGGCGGATCACATTCAAATTCAAAGACTCTTCGCTCATCACAGTTCCATCAGTGTTCGGCGCGCGCCTTGGATTCCGCGCTCTGCGTTCTCGACCAAGGGACGACTGGCGAGGCGTTTCGGGGCGTGTGTCCTTGCGCAGTTCCCAACACGCTTCGGATGTTTTCGAAATCGCGCTCGATATCTCCCGTTGGAGAAATAAAAGCCTTCACACCGATGCACTTTTTGCGCCAGTCAATGATGGCCACGCCCAGGGGCAAACCCGTTTGAACCCAGACATGATAAAACCCAAGGCGCCAGCCCTTGCCGCGGCTTCTCGTCCCCTCGGGTGCAAGACCCAGCCAAAAGAATTCAGCCGCTTCTAACTCGGCCAGCGTCGAATCCACCAAGCCTTGAGGTGAAGATCGATGCACTGGGATGCCTCCCAGCCACCGCAGCCATGCGCTGAAAAGCGGCCAGCGGAACAGGCTGTCCTTGGCCCAAAATCGAATTTGCCAACCCAACCCCCACTTGGCCAGCATGGCGATCGGAAAGTCCCAGTTGCTGGTGTGTGGATAGGCCACCACGAGCCCCTTTGGACCGGGCAATGGGGGCCGAATCAGGGTCCACCCCAACAGCTGCAATAGCTTTCGCGAAAGTGCACTGCCGGCTGGAAAAATAGGCACAGGCGCTTTTGAAATCAAGCGAACTCTCTTTGCACTCT
>JALQVJ010000392.1 GCA_023260355.1 Burkholderiaceae bacterium
CCGTGAGCCGCTTCGTGCCGGAGCTCCGCACGTCGTAGTCGGTGGGCGCGGGGACATCCGCTTTTTTTTCTTTGCGTTTCTGCGTCTCCCACGTCCGGCGGTCCTCGATGCGCGCGCCGCGCTTCGGGCCGCGCGCGCCGGCGGCGCTGGCGATGTCGATGGGCTGATTTGCGGAGTGACATGAAGTGAACGCACCCATGCAATTGACTGTGCTCGGCTCGACTGGCTCGATCGGTACCAGCACGCTAGATGTCGTGTCTCGCCATGCCGGCGCTATTCAGATTTTTGCGCTGACTGCGCATCGCCAGGTCGATGTGATGTTGCGCCAATGTGCGCAGTTCAGCCCCATCTTCGCTGTGATGACAGACCCTGAGGCGGCGCGGCAATTGGAGAGCAAGTTGAAGTCCGAGGGGCTCGCGACTCGCGTGCTTGTTGGTCCGGATGCACTGATCGATGTGGTCACCGACGCGCGTGTGCAAGCAGTCATGGCATCGATTGTGGGGGCCGCGGGTTTGCCACCCAGTCTTGCCGCAGCTCAGGCGGGTAAACGTTTGTTGCTGGCCAACAAAGAATCCATTGTTTTGGGTGGGCAGCTGTTCATCGACGCAGTCAAAGGTGGTGGCGCCACCTTGCTGCCGATCGATAGTGAACACTCTGCGATTTTCCAGTCCCTGCCAGAAGACCCACGTGTATGGGATTCGCGCATCGACAAAATCATTTTGACCGCGTCAGGGGGGCCCTTCAGAACGCGCGACCCAGCGACTCTCTCGCAGGTGACGCCTCAAGAAGCCGTCGCACACCCGAACTGGAGCATGGGGCGCAAGATTTCGGTGGATTCCGCAACGATGATGAACAAGGCGCTTGAAGTGATCGAGGCGCATCATCTTTTCGGCGTGAAGCCTGAGCAAATCGAAGTGGTCATTCACCCCCAAAGCGTGATTCACTCGATGGTGCAATACCGCGACAACTCTGTGGTCGCGCAGCTCGGTACCCCCGACATGCGGGTGCCCATTGCGTATGGGCTGTCGTGGCCTGAGCGCATCACTTCGGGCGCGTCCGCGCTCGATTTTTCTCAATTGAATGCGCTGACATTTGAGACGCCAGATCTTCGGAGATTTCCGGGCCTGCAGTTGGCATGGGACGCTTTGAATGGCGTGCAAGGAGGCTCTGCCAAGCTCAACGCCGCCAATGAAGTGGCAGTGGAGTCGTTCCTCAACGGCAAGATTCGCTTTGATCAAATTCACGCCGTCAACGCGGAAGTGCTCGCCCAAGAAGGCCATATCCAGCCCCAATCCCTCGCCGATTTGTTTGAGCTGGATGCTTGGGCCAGGGCCATGGCCGAGGACTGGGTCGTTCGCCACGGTCAATAGAGCATGACGACATTGATCGCCTTTTTGGTGGGTGTGCTGATTTTGGTGACGGTGCATGAATTCGGTCACTACGCCGTCGCGCGCTGGTGCGGCGTTGCGGTGCGGCGGTTCTCCATCGGTTTTGGTGCGCCGATTTGGCGTTGGCAGCGAGACGCGTCCTCGACCGAATTCGTGATCGCCCGCTGGCCTTTGGGTGGCTATGTCCGCATGCTCGACGAAGCCGACGGCGAGGTGCCTGAGGCCATGCTGCCTTTTGCGTTCAATCGCCAGTCTGTGGCGCGTCGCCTCGCTATCGTTGTTGCAGGCCCGTTGGCCAATGTGTTGTTGGCAATTGCGCTGTATTCAGGCGTGCAATGGCTAGGGACGGAGCGCCCTCAGCCCGTCTTGTCGACCCCAGTGCCTGGTAGCTTGGCAGAGCGTGCCGGATTGCGGGCCGGAGATCGCGTCAAGTCTGTGCGTATCTTTGAGCACGCAAATGCCCAGCCCGTGACCACGTTTGATGAGCTCTGGTGGGAGCTGACACAAGCATTTGCCGATCGAGAGCCCGTCGTCTTGAAGGTGACCCGGGCTGGTGAAGCAGGAGACGCCGAGATCACCCTCGACTTCGCCCTGTCGGTCAACGGCACGCCGGAGGACTTGGGCTTGCGAGAGTTTGGATTCACAGGGGTATGGGTCAGTCCGACCATCAAGAGCGCGGTGGCAGGCGGCGCGGCGGACAGAGCAGGGGTTCAAAGCGGCGATTTGGTGCTAGCGATCAATGGGGAGCGCATCGAGGATGCGCAGGCACTCCGTTTGAAAATCCAAGATGCAGTTTTGGCCGATGGTTCGGTAACGACACAGCAATGGCAGCTGGAGAGGAACGGCCAAATTGTGGTGTTGGAGCTGACGCCGGACGTTGTGGATACGACCGATCGTCGGGTCGGGCGAGCGGGTGTCATGTTGGGTGGAGCGCCTGCCACGGTTTGGGTGCAAGCAGGTTTCTTGGAAGGGCTTGCTCTGGGCGCCACCCACACCTGGGACGTCACAGCGCGTTCAGTCAAGTCGTTGTGGCAAATGCTGGTCGGGGCGGGTTCGACTGCGCAATTGAGTGGCCCTGTCGGTGTGGCCAAAGCGGCGGGGCAGTCTGCCTCTCTTGGGCTGACCACTTACTTGCAGTTCTTGGCGTTTTTCAGCGTCAGCTTGGCGGTCATCAATGCACTGCCAATCCCTGTTCTAGACGGTGGACATGTCATGTATTATCTGTGGGAGTGGGTGAGCGGGCGGCCTCCCTCTCCTGAGTGGATGCTGCAGAGCCAGCGGGTCGGTTTGGCTTTGATTGCGACACTGATGGTCGTCGCAGTGAGCAATGATTTGGTACGCCTCTGGGGCTAGGATGAACATCATGAGAATGGGTACGCACGCCAAAATTTGGCGAGGTTTTGGTGCATTGGTCTTGTCAAGTTTGATGGCGATGGGTGCGTGGGCTGCCGACACCTTCACGATCAAAGACATCCGCATCGAAGGCTTGCAATCGGTTGACCCTGGGTCCGTGTTTGGCTCTTTGCCTTTCAGGACCGGAGACTCCTACAGTCCAGAGCAAGGCACTGCTGCGATTCGGTCCCTGTTCGGGTTGGGTCTGTTTCAAGACGTCAACGTTGCGATCGAAAACGATGTCATTGTGATCAACGTGATTGAGCGCCCTCGGTTGCAGTCCGTGAGCTTCGAGGGTTTGAAGGAATTCGACAAAGACGTCGTTTTGAAAATGCTCAAAGATGTTGGCGTGGCGTCAGATCTCACATTTGACAAGGCGCTGGTGGAGCGGGCCGAGCGCGAGATCAAGCGCCAATATTTGAATCGCAGCCTCTACGCAGTTGAGGTGGTGACCACCATCACGCCCGTGGCAAAAAACCGGGTCAATTTGCATTTTCAGGTGTTGGAAGGCGGCGTCGCCAAGATCAAAGAGCTTCGCATCATTGGTGCGAAGGCATTCAGTGAAGCCACGTTGCGCGATCAATTGAGCCTCGACACAGGCACATGGCTGAGTTGGTACACCAAAAGCGACCGCTATTCACAAGCGAAATTGAACGGCGACCTGGAGGCCCTGCGGTCGTATTACTTGACGCGCGGCTTTTTGGAGTTTCGCGTTGATTCGACCCAAGTTGCGATCGCACCATCCAAGGACGCGGTGTCCATCACGATCAACCTCACTGAAGGGATCCGCTACACGGTGACGGGTGTGGAGTTGAGTGGCAACTATTTGGGGCGAGAGGATGCATTCGCCGCCAAGGTTTCGGTGCGTCCTGGCCAGCCCTACAACGTCGACGATGTCACGGAAACGACCCAAAAGTTCCAGGAATATTTTGGCGATTTCGGATACGCGTTTTCTCGCATCGATGCCGAGCCGGTGATTGACCGGGAGAACAAGTCTGTCAAGCTGGTATTCAGAGCCAATCCGCAACAGCGAGTGTACGTCCGCCGCATTGAAATTGCTGGCAATCAGTTGACGCGCGACGAGGTGATTCGACGCGAGTTCCGCCAAATGGAAGCGGCCTGGTACGACGGCAATTTGATTCGCGAGTCGCGCAACCGCGTAGACCGTCTGGGCTTCTTCAAAGCCGTTGGTATCGAGCACAAAGAAGTCCCTGGATCGCCCGATCAAATTGATTTGGTGCTGAGCGTTGAGGAGAAGCCAACCGGCAACCTCTCGCTAGGGGCCGGTTACTCGCAGTCAGACAAACTTTCTATCACAGCTGGTATCGCCCAAGACAACGTGTTTGGCACGGGCAACTCGCTGGCTTTCAACTTGGATACCAGCAAGTTCAATCGCGGCTTTTCGCTGAGCACGACCGACCCTTATTTCACTCAGTCTGGGCTCTCCCGCTCGTATGATTTGTCATACCGGACGACGCGTCCGTACGACGCCCAGGACGGCGATTATTTGCTCAATACGGTCGGCGCATCGGTTCGTTTGGGGGTTCCTTTCACCGCGAACGACACAGTCTTTTTTGGACTGGGCATCGAAGCAACCAAGATCACAACCGGAAGCCAGTTGCCTAATGCGTACCAAGAGTTTGTTGACAACTACGGGTCGCCTGCGACCGGTTTGCCTCTGACGGTTGGATGGTCAAAAGACACGCGCGATAGCTTCTTGGCACCTTCAGTCGGTCGCTACCAACGCGCCAACTCAGTTTTGAGTTTGGCGGGAGACGCCCGCTATGTCACGGTGGGCTACCAGTTCCAGCAGTATTGGCCGATCACAAAGAAGTACACGTTCGCCTTCAATACGGCGGTCAATGCGGGAACTGGGATCGGTGGACGTTCACTGCCGGTGTTCAAGTATCTCCAAGGCGGTGGTCTGGGGTCCGTGCGAGGTTTCCAGCAAGGGACCTTGGGTGGCACGACGTGTTTGAGAGATTCGAGCGGGGCGTTTGTGGACGCCTCTGGGAATTGCATCAATGGATCGTCGCGCGTCGGCGGCACAGCCAGTGCGGTCGCCAACTTTGAATTGTCAGCCCCATTCCCTGGTGCGGGCAGCGACCGGACTCTGCGGATGTTTGGCTTCGTTGATGCGGGTACCGTTTACTGTAAAGACACCCCCACGATCAGTTGTGGCTCCAACGCCTTGCGAGCGACATCAGGTTTTGGTGTCAGCTGGATTTCACCTGTTGGACCACTCCGACTGGCTTGGTCAAGTCCCATTGCGAGCCAACCCACAGACTTATTACAAAGATTCCAATTCCAGATTGGTACGAGCTTCTAATGACTACATCACATTTTGCCCGTTGGGTTATCGCGTCTCTATTGAGCGTCTCTTCCCTGGCCTATGCCGCCGACTTCAAGGTTGGATTTGTCAACACCGATCGCGTGTTGCGTGAGTCGAAGTTGGCGGCTCGGGCGCAGGATCGTTTAGAGCTTGAGTTCTCGCCTCGTGAAAAGGCTTTGACAAAGATGGCTCAAGATCTTCAGACACAGTCCGCCGCCTTTGCTCCGAAGGACCTTGATGGCGGGGCGGCGGAGCGAGGAACCTTCGTCCTCCGCCACCGCTTCGACCTCCGCAGCAGGCAGCGGGCTTTCACCCACTGGCGCCGCGTCAACGATAGTGTCCGGGGTGAGAGCTTCCGTGGCAGAGAGTGGTGGCTTGACTGGGGAAACCTTGCGGCGGTTGCTCGCTCCGCCTCTCCGCTGCTCGAAGAGTGGGTTGAACGGGGGAGCAACGCAAGTCACGCGGGTTGCGGCGCCTAGGACGACGAAAGCTATGAGGAGGCCCATGTTTTGATAAGATCCGCAGCTAAGCACAGAAACTCGCGTGACACTCTAGTTCCAATGGACTTTGAACTTTGAATAATCGGCAAACCGCTCTCCTCTCACTCAGCACAGCCGCTCAGTTCATCACCGCGCCTTCCGATCTCAACACAGTCACTCGCCTCTGGCTTGGTGATTTGCGTCGATAGAAGGCACGCTCCGCATTGCCACAACAGAAAAAGTCACATTCGAAAAAGGAAGCAGAGCACACGATGCCGGTCGTGTACGAGCGCCCGCTAATGCGCGCGGGTGCTCACATGGTGAAATTAGAAGGCGGGGCATGGATCGAAAATACCACGCGTCTTCTCGCAG
>JALQVJ010000244.1 GCA_023260355.1 Burkholderiaceae bacterium
GTGCGAACCGACACCTACCGAGCCAGCGGCGCGGGTGGTCAGCACATCAACAAGACCGACTCCGCCGTGCGCCTCACCCACATCCCGACAGGGATCGTGGTGCAGTGCCAAGACGGCCGCAGCCAACACAGCAACCGCGATGTGGCCTGGAAGCGGTTGCGCTCGAAGCTGTATGACCTCGAGATGCGAAAGCGCATGGAAGCACAACAGTCACTGGAAGACGGCAAAACCGATGTGGGTTGGGGCCATCAGATTCGCTCCTACGTGCTCGACAACAGCCGCATCAAGGACCTTCGCACCAACGTTGAAGTTTCCGCCACTCAAAAAGTATTGGATGGCGATCTTGACGCATTCATCGAAGCCTCTCTCAAACAAGGGGTTTGAATCATGCCTGACCGCTCAACTGAACTCGTCCCCCGACTCATCCGTCGCGAGGAGTACACCGCCCCCGCGTTTTGGATTGACACCGTTGAATTGACCATCGATCTCGATCCATCGAAAACGAGGGTGCTCAATCGCATGCGGGTGCGCCGCAACAGCGACAGCGTTGAGACTGCCTTGCGCTTGGACGGCGAAGATTTGACGTTGGCACGCGTCATGGTCAACGGCAAAGGTTGCAGCTTCCGCATGGACGGCGCACAGTTGGTGCTCGAAAATTTGCCCGACGCTTGCGAGATTGAAATTTTCACCACGTGCTCCCCAGAAAAAAACACCCAACTCATGGGTATTTTCGTTAGCGAAAAAACGTTCTTTTCGCAATGCGAACCAGAGGGCTTTCGGCGGATCACCTACTTCTTGGACCGGCCTGATGTCATGGCGGTCTACACAGTGCACTTGCGGGCAGACGCAAAGCAATATCCCGTCTTGCTCTCCAACGGCAATTTGACCGATTCAGGCCCGCTGCCTGATGGCCGTCACTTCGCCACGTGGCACGATCCGCACAAAAAGCCCAGTTATCTATTTGCTTTGGTCGCAGGGCAATTGGTTGCTCGCGAACAGCGCATCAAAGCGCGCAACGGTGCGGAACACTTGTTGCAAATTTTGGTTCGCCCTGGTGATCTGGATAAAACCGATCACGCGATGAAGTCGTTGATGGCCTCCATTGCCTGGGATGAAGCACGCTTCAACCTGCCGCTGGATCTTGAGAGATTCATGATCGTGGCGACTGGCGACTTCAACATGGGGGCAATGGAGAACAAAGGCCTGAACATCTTCAACACGAAGTTCGTGCTGGCCAATTCGGCAACCGCAACGGACGTGGATTTTGGCAATGTCGAAAGCGTGGTGGCCCACGAGTATTTTCACAACTGGACCGGAAATCGTGTCACCTGCCGCGACTGGTTTCAACTGTCGTTGAAAGAGGGCTTGACGGTTTTTCGCGATCAAGAATTCAGCCAAGACATGGCGGGATCACCCTCGGCGAAAGCTGTCAAACGCATTGAAGATGTGCGGCTCCTGCGCGCCGTGCAGTTCCCCGAGGACGCAGGCCCAATGGCCCACCCCGTGCGGCCTGACCAGTACGAGGAAATTAATAATTTTTACACTGTCACCATCTACGAAAAGGGTGCTGAAGTTGTTCGCATGATGCAAACCTTGGTAGGGCGCCACGGGTTCACCAAGGGTATGGCGCTTTACTTTGAACGCCACGACGGCCAAGCCGTCACGTGTGATGACTTTGCGCAGGCGATCGCAGACGCGAACCCGGAGTCCCCGCTGGCCCAACACCTAGATGGCTTCAAACGTTGGTATGCCCAAGCAGGGACCCCTCGCGTGACATTGAGTGCAAGCCATGATGCCCAGACGGGCACCACGCGGGTGCAGCTGCGCCAGAGTATGGCTGGCGGCCCAGGCGCGTCCTCGGATGCATCGCTTATGGTGATTCCGGTCCGCTTTGGTCTGGTGGGCCCGGCTGGCGAAGCTGTCCCCTTGCATGCGCCTGGTGTGGCAACCGGTGAGACGGAGGTCACACTGGTACTGCATGAAGGCGAGCACAGCTTTGAGTTCGCCAACGTCCCCGAGGGATGCGTGGCCTCAGCTTTGCGGGGCTTCAGTGCGCCAGTGCTGCTTGAGACCGATCTTTCAGACTCACAATGGTTGCATCTTCTGGCTCACGACAGCGACCCATTCAATCGATGGGAAGCCGCGCAACGCCTGGCTGTAAAACGTGCCATTGATGCACTGAACAGTGACGTCTCGACCACGCTTGACGATGCGTACGTGGATGCGCTTCGCCAGATTTTGACTGACCCCCACTTGGATGCGGGCTTCAAGGAGTTGGTGCTGACACTGCCAAGCGAGACCTATTTGGCTGAGCAACTGTCCGAGGTAGATCCCCAACGCATCCACACCGTTCGGATGTCGATGTTGCAACAGCTGGCCGCGCGGCTGCACGCTGAATGGCTGTCCGTCTTTCAATCCCAGCCGACTGCGAAAGCATATGACCCCAACGCCCGCGATGCTGGACAGCGTGCGCTGTCAAACTTGGCATTGATGCACCTGGTCCTCCACGCACAAGCCACGGGTGATGTCGTTTGGCCTGGCAAAGCGCTGCAGCGATTCAAGGATGCCCACAACATGACGGACCGTATGGGGGCGATCACAGCATTGGTTCAGGCCGGACACCCTCTGGCTGATCACGCGCTGCGCCGCATGTATGAGCAGTTCGCGCACGAGCCCCTGGTCATCGACAAATGGTTCGCACTGCAAGCAGGACAGCCCGATCGGGGTGGACAGGTTCTGAATGTGGTGCACAAGTTGCTGGCACATCCCGCCTTCTCACTCAAGAACCCGAACCGTGCGCGCAGTGTTCTCAGCACGTTTTGTCAATCCAATCCAGCCGGTTTCCATCGCCAGGACGCGGCTGGCTACGTGCTGTGGGCTGATCATGTATTGGCGCTTGACGACTCGAACCCGCAAGTGGCTGCTCGTTTGGCTCGGGCGTTAGACCGATGGACCATTTTGGCATCGCCCTACCGCGAGGCCGCACACGAAGCCATCAAGCGCGTAGCGCAAAAGCCCACACTCTCACCAGACGTGCGTGAAATTGTCCAGCGCGCGTTGGGCGCGAATTCGCCTTCACACCAAGCCTGATAGGAATTTGTATGAGCACATCCCGTATCTCACTCACGCGCTACCTCGTTGAGCAAGAGCGCGAGCACGGCACGATCCCACCGCAATTGCGCTTGCTGCTGGAAGTCGTTGCACGGGCTTGCAAAGGCATTGCGCTGTCGGTCAACAAAGGGGCGTTGGGCGGTGTACTGGGCAGTGCGACATCGGAAAACGTGCAAGGAGAAGTTCAGAAAAAGCTGGACATCATTGCCAACGAAGTATTGATCGAAGCCAATGAATGGGGGGGCCACCTGGCCGCCATGGCCAGCGAGGAAATGGAAAGCATCCACGTGGTGCCCAATCGCTACCCCAAAGGCGAGTATTTGCTGATGTTCGACCCCCTCGATGGATCCAGCAACATCGACGTCAATGTCAGCATCGGCACGATATTCAGCGTGCTGAAAAAGCCCGAAGGCGAGCGCGGCATCACAACTGAAGATTTCCTGCAAGCAGGTAGCCAGCAAGTGGCTGCAGGATATTGCGTCTACGGACCGCAGACCACGTTGGTGCTGACCGTCGGAAGCGGTGTGTCCATGTTCACACTGGACAGAGAGCAAGGCTCGTTCGTGTTGACGCATGAAAACGTTCAAATTCCTGAAGACACCCAAGAGTTTGCAATCAACATGAGCAACATGCGCCATTGGGCGCCGCCCATGCGCCAATACATCGACGAGTGCTTGCAAGGCGCCGAGGGGCC
>JALQVJ010000172.1 GCA_023260355.1 Burkholderiaceae bacterium
GGCTGGCTGGCGTCTTGGCCCTTGTGCGGCGGACCCGCGCTTGGCTGGCTGGTGGCGATGCCGTTGTGTCCCAGGCGTCGACGAGGCGGCGCAAGCCAAACGAGGCCACCCAACCGACGGTGAAGCCCTGGGTTGTCAACTGGAAGTTGGTCAGTTGGTGGGCCGGCCTGATTGGGCTGGTTTCTGCCAGCACTGTGTTGGAGTGGACCCGCTTGTCGCGCTGGGACATCGCCATGCCAGACCAGACGGGGGGCGTGCTTGGGGATTTGCTCGGTCACCTCGCCACCCTTGCGCTGGGCCCTCTGGGGTCTGCGCTGGTGTCGTTGATCATTGCAATCGTGTGTGTTTCCGCGGTCGTCGGTTTTTCGTGGGGCGAGGTCGCGGAAACTGTGGGGCGCCTGATCGTGCAGCGCGTCGAAGACTGGCGCCAGCGTCGAGAGACTGAGCGTGATGAGGCCATTGGTCTTGAGGCTGTGAAGGCGCGCGAAATTCCCATCGATACCGAGCAAGCCGCCACGCCCAAACCGCCAGCGCCAGCAGTTGCAATCGAAACGCCGGTTGTGGTCGTTCCGCAGAGTGAGCGGATTGCCAAAGAGTCACAGCAAGCCTTGTTTGAGGATGGCACCACCAATGTGTTGCCGCAAGTGA
Organism: Burkholderiaceae bacterium; assembly: GCA_023260355.1. Classification (GTDB taxonomy): domain Bacteria; phylum Pseudomonadota; class Gammaproteobacteria; order Burkholderiales; family Burkholderiaceae_C; genus RS62. Next base: position 649 of record JALQVJ010000172.1, read on the forward strand.
GCTTGCTGGACAAAGTGTCTGCGCAACAAGAGACCGTGAACGCAGACACGCTGGAAATGACAAGCCGCCTGATTGAGAAAAAATTGGCAGATTTCGGCGTCGAGGTCCATGTCGTCGCAGCCATGCCAGGGCCCGTGATCACGCGGTACGAGATTGAGCCTGCGACGGGGGTGAAGGGCTCTCAAATTGTGAACTTGGCACGCGACTTGGCGCGCTCACTCAGTTTGGTTTCCATCCGCGTGATCGAGACCATACCGGGTAAAAACTACATGGCCCTCGAGTTGCCCAACGCCCGCCGACAGATGATTCGGCTGAGTGAAATTTTGGGCTCTAGCGTCTACAACGACGCCAAATCCATGCTCACGGTCGCGCTTGGCAAAGACATCGTCGGGCACCCGGTGGTTGCTGACTTGGCCAAGATGCCCCACTGCTTGGTTGCAGGAACGACGGGCTCTGGCAAATCAGTCGGTATCAACGCCATGATCCTGAGCCTGCTTTACAAGGCAGACCCCCAAGACGTTCGCTTGCTCTTGATCGACCCCAAGATGCTCGAAATGAGCGTTTATGAGGGGATCCCCCACTTGCTGGCACCCGTGGTGACGGACATGAGGCAAGCTGCACATGGCCTGAATTGGTGCGTAGCCGAAATGGAGAAGCGCTACAAGCTGATGAGCAAAATGGGTGTGCGCAACATCAGCAGTTACAACCAAAAGATCAAGGAAGCGCAAGCGCGCGGCGAGCTGATCCCCAACCCATTCTCACTGACACCCGAAGAGCCTGAGCCGCTGCAAGCCCTGCCGTTCATCGTTGTGGTCATTGATGAGCTTGCAGACTTGATGATGGTGGTCGGCAAGAAGATCGAAGAGCTGATTGCCCGGCTTGCACAAAAGGCACGTGCCGCAGGCATCCATCTGATCTTGGCCACACAGCGCCCGAGCGTGGATGTGATCACCGGTTTGATCAAAGCCAATATCCCCACGCGCGTGTCTTTCCAAGTCAGCTCCAAGATCGACAGTCGCACCATCTTGGATCAGATGGGGGCTGAGAGTTTGCTCGGCATGGGTGACATGCTGTATCTCCCAGCAGGAACCGGTTTCCCGCAACGCGTGCACGGCGCTTTCGTCAGTGATGAAGAAGTGCATCGTGTCGTGGACTACCTCAAAGAACATGGTGAGCCCAACTACATCGACGGCGTTTTGGAGGGGGGCACAGTCGATGGCGCTGGGGATGCAGGCTCTGGTGACAGTGACGGCGAGAAAGACCCCATGTATGACCAAGCGGTCGAGGTGGTCTTGAAGCACCGAAAAGCCTCCATCTCGCTCGTACAGCGCCACTTGAAGATCGGCTATAACCGCGCCGCACGCATGCTTGAAGATATGGAAAATGCGGGCGTCGTCAGTGCGATGGGTACGAACGGCCAAAGGGAAATCTTGGTTCCCGCGAGGGA
>JALQVJ010000416.1 GCA_023260355.1 Burkholderiaceae bacterium
CACTGGCCGCTGTACGCCACACACAGTGCCCCGTGGACGAAAAACTCCAGCGCACAGCGCTCGGGGTCTAGCACCTGGTGAATCGCTTGGATCTGCGGCAGGGTCAGCTCGCGCGCCACCACAATTTGCGAAAAGCCAGCGTCTTGCAAAAAGCGCGCCTTTTCGGGTGTGCGGATATCGTTTTGTGTCGATGCGTGCAACTGAATGGGTGGCAAGTCGAGTTCCAGCAACCCCATGTCTTGGATGATCAGCGCATCCACGCCCGCGTCGTACATTTGCCAAGTCAGTTGGCGGGCGGCTTCCAGTTCGTCGTCTCGCAATATCGTATTTAGCGTGACAAAAATTCGGGCGTTGAACCGGTGTGCATGCAAGACCAAACGCGCGATGTCTTGCACCGAATTGCCCGCGCCATGCCGTGCGCCAAACGACGGGCCGCCAATGTAGACCGCATCTGCGCCATGGTTGACCGCTTGGATGCCAATATCAGCATCCCGCGCGGGAGCGAGCAATTCAAGTTGGTGTGCAGCGAGAGTCATGGGCGTCCTGAGTGAAGGCGATATTGTCCCGCAACTGCACGCGCACAGTTTCAAAATGTTGCGAATTCCCCAGAATCGAGGCAGAAGCGCGCTACAATAGCAGGCTGATGTCGGAGCGTAGCGCAGGCTGGTAGCGCATCTGGTTTGGGACCAGAGGGTCGGGGGTTCGAATCCCTCCGCTCCGACCATCACACCACTGGTGCAGGCACATGCCCTGCAGCCCCTCGGGTCATGCGACCCAACCGCTCTGCCCGTAGCTCAGTTGGATAGAGCAACGGCCTTCTAAGCCGTGGGTCGGGGGTTCGAACCCCTCCGGGCAGGCCACATTCCCCCTCATGTCACACACACGCTGTGCCCATCTGGCGCGCGTCTCTGTTTGCCTGTGCGCCGCAGAGGCACGCAGATCAAAAGGGGTGTGCACGTCAACGCAGGGCGAAAAAAAACCTCGCGATGCGAGGTTTTTGTTTCAAGACAAAGGTCTTGAGCGCGTGATCAGTAACCGCCGCGGCCGTAGCCACCGCCGTTGCCACCACCGTTGCCGTAGCCACCGCCACCGCCACGACGTGCGCCGCCACCGAAGCCGCCTGGACGCTCTTCGCGAGGACGCGCTTCGTTGACCACGAGGTCACGGCCAGCCATGGACTGACCATGCATGCCTTTGATCGCGGCTTGTGCTTCTGCGTCGCTGCCCATCTCTACAAAGCCGAAGCCCTTAGAGCGACCGGTATCGCGGTCGGTCATGACTTTGGCAGAGGAGACTGCGCCAAATTCGCCGAAAGATTGTGCGAGATCGTCGTCGCGCACGGTATACGGCAAATTGCCGACGTACAGTTTGTTGCCCATGAGTGGGTACCTTTCAAGATTCACGACATGAGCCCAGTGCGCATGCCGTTGAGAGTGCCACCCCGGACAAGTCCGAGGGCAGCGTTACCGAGAGCCAGGACGGCGCTGCGGTTTGGGGGCTCCACCGGCTCGAGCTTCGAGATGGCGGAATGTGATGCGACCTTTGGTCAAATCGTATGGGGACAGCTCCAGGGAAACATTGTCACCAGCCAGAATGCGAATATGGTGCTTGCGCATCTTGCCAGCTGTGTAAGCAATGAGGGTGTGCCCATTCTCAAGCGTCACGCGATATCGGGAGTCAGGTAAGACTTCGTCCACCTTGCCGCGCATTTCAATGAGTTCTTCCTTGGCCAAACTGAGTTCCTTATTGAAGAGAGTAAGACAGAGAGTGTGAGCTGCCTTGGTTTTGCAACCAAGCGCAGCCTTGAACTGCCGCGTAACGCAGGGCGCTCTCGCGGCATTGAAAAATGGGGGTGAAGCGAACCACGCGATCGTGAGAGCTCGAACCTTGGCCACTGCGAATCGATACCGCGGCTTCAAAAGCGCCGGTGGCATTGGTCTTAGCGAGTGGAGAAATCAAGAATCGGCCTACGGAAAAAGGTTGGTTCGTCTGAGAAAAAGAAATCATTCAGTATCTATAAATAGGGAAATTGGCCTAGTAGCAGTTGGTGAGAGCAATAGAGAAGAGGCGCAAGAGGGTTCAATGTCACCCAGACTCAGCTGCAAAGCCGGTATCGGGCGTATGTGCGCGGTGGGTCAAGGGCAGACGCCAGGCGCCAATCTGGCGCGAGAAGACCGAAACAAGAGCTGACACAAAGTTAGGTAGGTCAGCAGATCACTTACCGCTGGTGTAATGATTTTGGCCATGGGCCTCAGCACTACAGCCCGCGATTGTACGCTGAATGCAAGAAATTGACCAATCGTTGTTTTGACGCCCGCCATTCCCCGCCTGACAACGCACCCCGGCATCCACCCAGGCGGCCCTCGAGAGGCCAATGAGTTCGCCAATCAGGTCGCCAATCAAGGCGCCATCGATTCACGCACGCGGAACCAGCCGGCGATGCTGTAGCGGTCGCGCTGGGCGGGCAACACCTCGTGCGCCACCCCTTCGCTCAGGAACAACACCAGGCGCCCCGGCTGGGGCACCACCGTGGTGGCGACTTGCTCGGCGTCGTCGGGCTCGTAAATCACCAGCTCGCCACCATCGGCGTGGGCCCAGCCCTCGTTCAGATACAGCACCGATGACAAGCGGCGGTTGGCTTGGCCCTTGAATGCATCCACATGCTTTTTGTAAAAGTGCCCAGGCGCGTAATGCGCAAAGTGGCACTCGTAGCGGTTCAGCCCCAGATACAGCCGCGCGTTCATCTCAGCGCGCAAACCGTCAGCCCAAGCCAGCCACGCGGCCTCGGCTGGGTCGGTGTCCTCGAGCCAATGGATGCGATCGTTGCGAAACGCCTCGGCCCGCTGGTGATCGCTCTGGCGTCCCACACCCGCCGCGTGAAAGGCTTGGTCATCGAGGGCATGCAGCCGCAGCCGCAGCCCATCTAACACAGCCGCTGGCACGGCGCCGTCCAACACGATCCAGCCGCGCGTGGCCAGGGCGTCGGCGACTTGCTCCAACACAGCGTCCCATGTGAGGGTGGCCGGTGCCGCAGTCATGGCTGGCGAGGAGGGCAGGGATGTGGTCTGGGCGCGAGCAGAGGCCAAAGCAATGTTGACCCAGCGCCACGGGTGGCGGTGGTGTGGGCGTTGTGGCCGCGCAGCGCCGGTCGCATCAGATCAGGCTTTGCTGCGTGGGCGCGCTGCCCGTCTCTTTGGCCAAACGCTCTCGCACGTGCTGCACGGTGGCCAGCAAATCCGTGCGCTGCTGCTTCAGGCGCACCTGCACCGACTCGATCGCTTTGACGCGCTCCTCTAGCCGCTTGAGCAGCAACTGCTGCGCCCGCTCGCTTTTGGGAATAGGCTGCGATTGCGGCAGCATGTTGCGAATCGCCACCAGGTCAAAGCCCGCCTTTTGGGCGTCTTGGATGAAGTTGAGCGTCACCAGACTTTGCTCGTCATACGAGCGAAAGCCGTTCTCTTTGCGCTGCACATCGCCCAGCAACCCGGCCGACTCGTAAAAGCGAATCTTCGAGGTCGCCATCCCCGTGCGTTTGGCGAGTTCACCGATTTTCATATCAACAGTTCAAGTCAACTTAAATGTGCAATTTCTCACAATTATCATTCAAGTTGACTTCAACTTGTTGTCGCTAGGTCGCGCGATCAGCTGCGCCAGTTGGAAAAGAAGCCCCTGGCGTTATCCGCCAGCGACGGCAGGTGATAGCCACCCTCTTGCACGATGACCGTGGGCAAGTCCAGCGCGCTCAACATCTGGGCCATGCGCTCGAGGCCATTGCCCGACATCGCCACCAACGACTGTGGGTCCAAGTGGTATGTGTCAAAGCCCAGCGGCACCACCAACGCCGTGGGCGCAAAGCGCTTGAGTGCCGCCAACGCGGTATCCAGCGCCTCAAAAAACACCGACTCAGCGCTGCCATGCGGCATGGGCAAATTCAGGTTGAAACCCTCGCCAGCGCCCGTGCCCGTCTCGTCCGCGAACCCAGCCACCACCGGGTAAAAGTTGGTCGGGTCGCCATGGATCGAGATGTACATCACGTCATCGCGGTCGTAAAAAATCTCTTGAATCCCTTGGCCGTGGTGCATATCGACATCGAGGATCAGCACCCGCTCGTGCTGTCTGCGCAGCACCTGCGCGGCAATCGCGGCGTTGTTCAGGTAGCAAAACCCACCCGCCGCATCCGCACGCGCATGGTGGCCCGGCGGGCGGCACAGCGCAAAAGCCGCGCGCTCGCCATCCAACACACTCTGCGCCGCATCGATCGCGCACTGCGCCGCCACATAGGCACTGCGCCAAGTCTGTGGGCCAATCGGGCTGCTGCCATCCGCCATGTAGTGCGCCGCCTCGGCCAACACGCCGCGCGGGCGGTGCAGACTCTTGCGGTAGACGTTCGACATCACCTCATTGCCCCAGTCTTGGCCGGTGGCCAACCAGCGGCTGTGCGCATGCTCTAAAAAGTCAACATACCCCGCATCGTGCACCGCCAAAATCGGCGCCATGCCGTGGTCGGCAGGCTCGCGGACATCAAACGCCATCTCGTGCATCGCCTGCAGCAAACCATCTAGGCGCAGCGGGATCTCTTGTGGCGCGCGCATCTGGCCGCGCGACAAATACGTCTTGGGGTGGTGCAGGGTTTGATCGGGGTGGTAGTAGGTGCGCATGCAAGTCTCCGGGTTAGCCCAGCGTTTGTCTCTCGAACGCCGGGCTTTGGCTATCGCTTGGGCGACGGCTTAGCGCCGATCAGCGCCGATCAGCACCGGCCCCCACTTGCAATTCGCACCCACGGCACACCCACCGCACACCCACGGCGCACCCAC
>JALQVJ010000040.1 GCA_023260355.1 Burkholderiaceae bacterium
AGGTGCGGTGCCCGAGACAGTTCGTGCCGCCAAAGGCTCGTTTCTGCAGTCAGCGCGGCGTGCGTAGCCACAAACCCACGCGTGCCTCTGCTGGGGTTTGTGTCGTTGCCGCTTTCGCGGATCTCGATGCCAAAGTCCTTCAGCATTCCAATTGCCGCTTGGCGAGCCAGCGACAATCGCGGCACAAACCACGCAATTCGGTGATTCGGAAACCGATTAGCCAAAAGCCCAGGAAGCACCGATTTGCCGCCTCCAGGAACAACGTCAACGAGAATGTCGAGAGGCAACTCGGCTTGATTGAGATTTCCAAGAACGGATTGAAGCTCTTTCTGATGGCCTCGGAGATTCACTATTTGGCCCCTTTCTTCAGGTTGCAACTGCGACAAGCAGGCTGCATTTCGTGGACGTTCGTTTTCCGGCATTTCACCCAAGCGACGATGTGATCCGCGTGCCATGAGTCAGGGAGATCGCATCCGCAGATCGCACACTTACCGTCAGTCATTCGCCACAGAGCGGCGCGGAGCTTCTTGCTTCGCAGCGTCCTGTCCATCACGCCAACCTCCACACCGTCGCCTTCTTCCCTGACCGCGTCTTCCGCTCGCCGGCCTCGACCACCAGGCCGCGCTTCGCCAGTTCCCGGCGCCGTGGCCGCTGTGTGTTCGGCTCCATCGGGATGCCGACCTGCATCTCCTCATCAGTGGCTCCGTGTTCACCGCACTGGTGCAGGTGCTCGACCACCTGGCGTTGCAGTGCGTTGAGCGTGGCCGGCGTCAGAGCATCCGCAGCCGCCATGCTGGTGCGGCTGTGCTGCATGGCCGGTGCCCGCTGCGGGGCTGCGAATAGCGGCAGGGCCGCAAGGCTGTAGTAGTCGCTCATGGTCCACGAGTCCTTTCGTGTGTATTGCTGCGGATGCGGCCGTGCCTACCGCTGCGGCAACCGCGTGCCGGCGAAGATCACCACTTGTCCCTGTTGTCCAGCCTCGTAATGCGGTCCTCGTAAGCCTGGATGTCTGCCCGATCACGACGCGACGTACGCACGCCGATGTCCACGACAAACGGCAGCGGCGGCTCGTCCTCGAGCACGGCACCGAGATCCGTCTCCACGGTGGCAGGCTCGTCAAACAACGACTGCCGCTTCAGGCGTGCGCGGTACTCGTCAACGGACTCAAAGTCCTTGCGGTAGTCAGCCATTGGCCACCTCGTGCTGGGCGGCTTCGTGCGTGAACTCCTGTCCGTTGTCGTCGTCACCGATCAGCATTTCCGCACGGTGGTGGATCATGTCCACCAGTTCCTGCCGCTGCTTGTCGGTAAACACGCCTTCAGACACGCGCTTGTCGACGGCAGTACGCAGTGCGTCCAGCACCTCGATCTTTGCCGCACGCGAAATGGCCAGCTTGGCCTGGCCGAAGCGGTCATCAGGCACGATCGCAGGCTCGGCCTTCAGGCGCACCACGGCAGGCTTTGGCGGCTCTGGCTGCGTGGTGTAGTCCTGCGCCTCCTCGGCAGTCACCAGCCCCTTGAGCACGTCAGGGAAGGCGTCACGCAGGGCGAAGCCTCGAGCACGCAGCTGCAGCATCCGCTTCGGGTATAGCGTCCACGGGCCAGACTTCGCCCACAGCCCTGCCTTCTTGGCATCGGCAACGCTGAACCGCACAACGGTGGGCTTGGGATATCCACGGCGCTTCGCCGTGCAGATGGCGACCAGTGCTTCGCCGTCCTTGCCTTCTTCAATTTCCTCGACGACGTATTCGCAGACATGGCTGGCTGAAACCAGTGCCAAAGCTGCATCGCCCCAAATGCACGGCCTGCCGTTAATGACGGCAATGCTCTGGAGCGACTGCATCGGGGACAGCCCGACTTCGCTGCCGTGCTGGATCGCCAACAGGCACGACTCGGGCTTGCCCTTGAAATCCTTCGGGGCGAAGTCCGACTTCGCCACCAGCGACGCAAACCGCATCGCGTCGTCAAACGTCTGCAACGCCAGCCCTCGCGGCTGCGTCTGTGTGCTCAGTTCCGTGCTCATCTTTCCGCGTCCTTTCGTAATGGGTTTAGTGGGTGCCGTTGCTGGTAGGTGCGTAGTGGCTCACGTATGTGGACTCGTCGGCCTTGGGCTGCGTGGCAATGCTCTCCACGGCCGTAGTCAGCCGCTCAAGCACGCGGTAGATCTCGTCCAGCGTGGTGTCGATGGACGCCAGCGATTGCACAGCTGCGGAAACGTCCACAGTTGTGGACGATTGCGTTTCCACAATTGTGGAAACCTTTGCAGGCCTCGCGTCAAAACCGTCTAGCCATGCAACAGCATCCGACAGTCGCACATAGATGTTGCCGCGAGTGTCGCCCTCAAACCGAACGTGGCGGTACGCATCGACATCTCCAGTCACGATGCCTTTACGCACTCGCTCGCGATCACGGCCAGAAGCGCCTTCCGCTGGCCACTTCTCACCAAGGCACACATAGCCAACAGGCGGCGATTCGTTTGTGCCCAGCGTTTTCAGCTTCACCTTACTCAGGTCGTTTGCCATCGTTCGTGTCCTTTCGTCCTTTGTGGAATGCCCGCTTCGCGTCCTGCTCCGCGGGTGTTTGTTGCGTTCGTACTACCGCGACGACACCAAGCTGACGGGTTGGAACAACACGGTGTTTCCCGCGATTGCAATGCCCAACCCGTTGTGGGAACTGCAGGGAACACGTGAGCCGATCTACACAAAAGCGGAATCACACGGCCATGAAGTCAATGTGTTTCAGGGCTGGAAGGTCGTCAAACCCGGGTTGATGAGCGAGCGCGAATTTGATGAGGCAGCCGGCGATTTGGCTGCCTACCTGACGTGGATGGCAGAGCCGATTCGCAACACCCGCGTCCGTATCGGTGTGTGGGTGCTGTTGTTCTTGGGCTTGTTCACTTTGGTGGCATGGCGTCTGAATGCTGCATACTGGAAAGACATCAAATAAACTTTTCAACGCCCTGCGGCGTTGACTTTGATGGTGGCGCGCCCGCGAGGTGCGCCACTTTTTTGCTTTAAGGAGTAGACCGCAATGATGGTTCTGTATTCGGGCACGACCTGCCCTTTCTCTCACCGCTGCCGCTTCGTGTTGTTCGAGAAAGGCATGGATTTTGAAATCCGTGACGTGGACCTGTACAACAAGCCAGAAGATATTTCGGTCATGAACCCTTATGGTCAAGTGCCGATTTTGGTCGAACGCGATTTGATTCTGTACGAATCCAACATCATCAATGAGTACATTGACGAGCGTTTTCCTCACCCCCAACTGATGCCAGGTGACCCTGTAGACCGTGCACGCGTGCGGCTGTTTTTGTTGAACTTCGAAAAAGAGTTGTTCAGTCATGTCGCCGTGATCGAGGCCAAGGGGCCGAAGACAAACGACAAGGCGGTTGAAAAAGCGAGGGCTCACATCCGCGACCGGTTGACTCAACTCGCCCCAGTGTTCCTGAAGAACAAATTCATGCTGGGTGATGGCTTCTCGATGTTGGATGTCGCCATCGCACCGTTGCTCTGGCGTCTTGAACACTATGGCATTGAGCTCAGCAAAAATGCCGCGCCCTTGCTCAAATATGCGGAACGCATCTTCTCGCGTCCTGCCTACATTGAGGCGTTGACGCCATCTGAGAAAGTCATGCGCAAATAAAGATAGGTGGCCTCGTGGAGATCTCATTTGCCCCATCAATGCGCGCATATTTCATGCGTGCCCTGTATGAGTGGTGTCACGACCAGTCGATGACGCCGTATATGCTGGTGGCGGTAGATGAGTCTTGTGAAGTGCCACTGGCGTTTGTTCAAAACAACCAAATTGTGTTGAACGTGAGCCATGAGGCCACACAGGGATTCGTGATCGGCGACGAATACGTGCAGTTCAAAGGTCGGTTTGCCGGCCGCGTGCAAGATGTCTTTGTCCCGTTGGGGCGCATCTTGGCCGTCTATTCAAAAGAGACTGGTCAAGGCATGGCTTTCCCAATCGAACACGCTGCGCCTCAGTCTCAAAGTGGCTCTGCATCGTCGCAGGAACCCGACGATCACCCGCCAACAGGTGGCAAGCCATTTTTGAGGCGCGTCAAATAGTAGAATATCGGTTTCGCCGGTTTAGCTCAGCTGGTAGAGCAACCGCCTTGTAAGCGGTAGGTCGTCCGTTCAAGTCGGACAACCGGCACCAATCAACGCGCATTGGCAATGCGCAAGCGAAGTTCAACCACTCGCCCCTCCTCTCGCTCAAGCGCTTGTTGGATGTGTGGAAGCAGTTGTCGGAGCTTGGCTGCGACCGAATTGTTGGGCGCCAAAATGCACCAACTTTGATCGTCACAGCCGCCACTGGCCAGTTGGGTGACCAATGAAGCGGGCAACGCCTTGCGAATGCATGCAAGGCGACGCTGCCCCAGCGCGATTTGCTGGGAAAGCAGTTTCAGTTCGGGCGCATCGTTGACAGCATCCATGATGCGTTTGCTCGGTGTGGTCATGGCTGAAATACCGCGTCGAGGATCAGATTGCGAGAGCGTTGAAACATGCACATCATTATCACTGACAGCAAAATCAGCCGCATGCGCAGCTTTGAGCTGGGCGTGTGGCATGGGTTGGCGCTGTTCGTTGGCCTGGTGTTGCTGGTGATTGGCGGTGTTTGGGTAGCACTCCAATTCAACGCGAAGGCGCCGACCAACCCGTCCTCCATCCAATCACTTGCCGCCGGTGAAACCAACGAGTCGGACAACTTGGCGCTGCGCCAAAACATCGATGCGTTAGCCAAGCGTTTGGGTGTGATGCAAGCGCGCATGATCCAACTCGATGCGTTGAGCGAGCGCTTGGCCAAACTTGCTGGGTTGCCCTACAAGTCCTCTGAAGAAACCGTGGGTGAGGGCGGTGCGTTGGTTGCTCCGCGTTCGCTCACTTTGGATCAGTTCGCCTCCGCTTTGGACGATTTTTCCTTGGCCAGCGATGAGCGGCTTGGGCTTTACGCTTTGCTCGAAGACTCCTTGCTTGAGCGCAAATGGGAAAGCGCGCTCACGCCCGGTTTGATGCCGGTCGACGGGTTGCCGGTTGGGTCAGGTTTCGGGCGCCGGATCGATCCGATCACGGGACAGTTGGCAACCCACACAGGGGTTGACTTCCCCGGCCCGTTGCGCACGCCCATCAAAGCCACCGCTGGCGGCGTCGTGGTGGCGGCGCATTGGCACGCTGGATACGGTCGGATGATCGAGATTGATCATGGCAATCAAGTCATCACACGCTACGCGCACCTGAAGGCGTTCAAGGTCAAGGTGGGCGATTTGGTTAAGCCAGGACAAGAAATCGGTTTGATGGGCTCAACCGGCAGATCAACCGGCTCGCATTTGCACTTTGAGGTGTGGGTCGCAGGCCGCGTGCGCAATCCCAAAACCTACCTGTTTGGCTCCACGCGGGTAGCCCAAGGACCCTGACGGCGGTCCCCTCTTGACCTGCGAGCGCCAGCGTTGCTGGCGATAAAATGGCGCGATTTGCCGCCGCACAAGCGTGTGCACACGCGCAAAACACACCAACGAGAATTCAGCCATGGCATTTCAATTGCTAACCAAGATTTTTGGCAGTCGCAACGATCGCTTGTTGCGGACCTACCGAAAGACGGTCGATCGCATCAATCAATTGGAACAACATTACGCGTCAATGGATGACGCTCAGTTGCGCGGTCAAACTGATGTGCTCAAGCAAAGACTGTCAGATGGCGCCGCGCTTGATGACGTTTTGCCGGAGGCGTTCGCGACGGTTCGAGAGGCATCAAAACGGGTGATGAAGATGCGTCACTTCGACGTGCAAATGCTGGGCGGCCTGGCGTTGCACAACGGCAAAGTTGCGGAGATGCGCACCGGCGAAGGCAAGACCCTGACAGCAACACTGCCTGTCTATTTGAATGCGCTCACAGGGCAAGGTGTCCACGTCGTCACGGTCAATGACTATTTGGCGGAGCGCGATGCGCAGTGGATGAGCCTGCTCTACAACTACTTGGGGATGACAGTGGGTATCAACTTGCCCCATCTGGACCGTGCCCAAAAGCAAGCGGCGTATCAAGCGGATATCACGTACGGCACCAACAACGAATTTGGCTTCGACTATCTGCGCGACAACATGGTGTATGAGGCATCGGAGCGTGTACAGCGCCGATTGAACTACGCTATCGTCGACGAAGTCGATAGTATTTTGATCGACGAAGCGCGCACGCCGTTGATCATCAGCGGGCAAGCAGAAGATCACACGGCCATGTACGTGGCGATCAACTCAATCGTTCCGAAACTCACCAAGCAAGAGGGAGAAGAGGACGTTCGCACAGGCGAAGGCGTGGTCACTCCGGGAGACTTCACTGTTGATGAAAAGGGCCGGCAAGTCCATTTGACTGAGGCAGGCCACGATCGCGCAGAGCAGGCGATGGTTGAGATGGGCCTGCTGTCCCCAGGCGCCTCGCTGTATGACGCATCCAACATCATGTTGATGCACCATTTGAATGCAGCTCTGAGAGCGCACTATCTCTACACAAAGGACCAGCATTACGTTGTCCAAAATGGTGAAATTGTCATTGTTGATGAGTTCACGGGGCGATTGATGTCGGGTCGCCGGTGGAGCGAGGGTCTGCATCAAGCAGTGGAAGCCAAGGAAGGTGTTGCCATTCAGGCAGAGAACCAGACCATGGCATCGATCACCTTCCAGAACTATTTCCGCCTGTATCAAAAGCTCTCCGGCATGACCGGAACAGCCGACACCGAAGCGTATGAATTCCAGGAAATCTACGGCCTTGAGACGGTCGTGGTTCCGCCCAATCGACAGAATCGCCGGGACGATCAACTTGATCGCGTCTACAAGACCACAGGTGAGAAATATGTGGCGGCCATCGCGGACATCAAAGAATGTCACGAGCGCGGCCAACCCGTATTGGTCGGGACCTCTTCGATTGATAACTCTGAAATCATCTCTCAGCTCCTGACCCAAGCGGGCTTGCCGCATGAGGTGCTCAATGCCAAGCAGCACGCGAGAGAGGCTGACATCATCGTACAAGCGGGTCGGCTCAAAGCCATCACGATCGCCACCAATATGGCCGGTCGCGGAACCGATATCGTATTGGGCGGCAATCTTGAAAAGCTGGTTGCTGCAGCGATCGCGGATGAGTCGCTAGGCGATGATGAGAAGCGCCAACGCGAGCAAGAGGTGCGGTCCGCTTGGCAGCAAGAGCATGACGCTGTTGTCGCGCTGGGTGGCTTGCGCATCATTGCGACTGAACGCCACGAGTCGCGCCGCATCGATAATCAGCTGCGCGGTCGCTCTGGCCGCCAAGGCGACCCCGGCTCATCGCGTTTTTACTTGAGCCTCGAAGATTCTTTGTTGAGGATTTTTGCGGGCGATCGTGTCAGAGCCATCATGGAGCGCCTGAAAATGCCCGAGGGAGAGGCGATCGAGGCTGGCATGGTCACGCGTTCGATTGAATCTGCGCAGCGCAAAGTTGAAGCCCGCAACTTTGACATTCGCAAGCAGTTGCTCGAGTATGACGACGTTGCCAACGATCAGCGCCGGGTGATTTATCAGCAGCGCAATGACATCCTAGAGGCAGATGGCTTCGTGGATCAAATCACCTCGCTGCGCCACGGCTCTGTTGAGGATTTGGTGCGCAACTTCGTTCCAGCCGGGAGCGTTGAAGAGCAGTGGGATTTGCGCGGTTTGCAAGAGCAACTTGCGTCAGATTGGGCGATTCACATCGATTTGGTTGCCCTCGTTGATGGTGCGCAAGAGATGGACGATGACGATATTGTCCAACACGTGATCTCGCACTGTGATGCCATCTTCAACGACAAGATGGCGCGCGTTGGTCAAGACAATTTGATGCAGTTTGCGCGCATGGTTTTGTTGCAGGTTCTGGACTCTCATTGGCGCGAGCATCTGAGTGCGTTGGACTACTTGCGCCAAGGAATTCACCTGCGTGGTTATGCACAGAAACAGCCCAAGCAGGAATACAAGCGTGAGGCATTTGAGCTCTTTGGACGCATGCTGGACAGCGTGCGCGACGAGGTCACGCGAATCATGCTGACCGTGCGTGTGGATGAGCCAGAGGCGGTTTCTGAAGCCACTGAACAAATGGAACAAAAAGCGGGTCAGATGAGCCACGTCACATACTCTGGCCCAGATGAGCAAGGTGATGCCCAGGTCAGGGAGGGCAATTCTGCTCCCGATGCCAGCGCTGTGCCGC
>JALQVJ010000057.1 GCA_023260355.1 Burkholderiaceae bacterium
CTGGCGGCGGCGTTTGCAAAAACCTGTGGTGATCTTTGCCAGCAGCCGCGAGAGCGAGGAACAGCTCTGGCTGAACATGTGGCAGCGATTGCATGCCCAAGGGCTGGCAGATCATGTGCATTGGCTGCTTGTCCCGAGACACCCAGATCGATTTGAAGCGGTGTGTGAACTGATCGAGGCGTCAGGGCTTGTGGTGTCCAGACGCAGTGCTTGGCAAGTGGACGGCCCTGGTGCTGCAGACTGCGGCGCTGATGTTTGGGTCGGCAACAGCGTGGGTGAAATGCATCTGTATTTCGGTATGTCCGATGTGACGTTGATGGGGGGCAGTTTCGGCCCCTTCGGGAGTCAGAATTTCATCGAGGCTGTGGCATGCGGGTGCCCAGTGGTCGTGGGGCCAAGCACGTTCAACTTTTCAGACGCTGCACAGCGGTTGATGACGGCCGGGTGCTTGGTTCAGTCGCGCGACATGTCAGAAGCCGCAGGGATCGCACTTGACTGGGTCAAGCGTCCAGCCTTGCTGGATTCGATGGGGCGTGCAGGGCAGGCAGAAATGGCGCAGCAGCGTGGTGCCACGCAACGCACCATGGATTTGATTGCGTCTAGCTTGACGCCAGAGGGATCGGGTACTGCGCCGCTTTGACCCAACTTGGTTCAGCGTTCATCGCGTGCATGTGAAAAATAAAAAACCCGGCATGTCGCCGGGTTTGTGAGGACGCTTGAGTTGGTCGTGTTGACTCAGCGGTACAAGCCCTTCAAGGCTTCCAAGTCAGCCTGCCCCAGGGTGCCTGCGGCTTGTCGCAACTTGAGGTCGCCCAATACGATGTTGTATCGCGCCTTGGCCAAGTCAGATTGCGTTTGATAGAGCTGTGATTGGGCGCTCAACACATCCGCGTTGATCCTGACACCCACTGAGTATCCGGTTTGGTTGGCCTCCAGTGCGCTCTGGCTGGACGCAACGGCCGCCTGCAGCGCTTTGACTTGGGCGCGCCCGCTCAGCACGCCGAAGTAGGCAGCGCGAACACCCTGTGCCACGTTGCGTTTGGCCTGATTCAACTCGTCTTGTGCCTGGTCGGCCGTCGCAACAGCCTCTTTGATTTGGTTTTGCACCGCATAGCCGGCAAAGATGGGGAGCTTCATGGTCAAGCTGACTTTGTTGACCGTGCAGCCAGTGCCTGACGGCAAGCAGGTGGCTCCGAATGGTCTGCTGTGCAGGTAGGACGCCGACACCGTGGGCAAATGCCCAGCTTCAGCCTTGTTCACACTCAGGCCCGCAGACTGGCGACCGATTTGCGCCAGCTTGACTTGCGGGTTGTTGCTCATCGCTTGGGCGATCCAAACGGTCACATCGCTTGGCGCCAACGCGGGCAGCCCGGCGTCTGCCTTCAAGTCATCAACCTTGACATCCGACTGTCCAACCAACTGGTCGATCGCCAGTTGCTTCACTTTCACGTCATTTTGTGCCGCGATTTCGCTTGCGGCGATCCGATCAAATTGGGCTTGTGCCTCACGCGTATCGGTGACAGTGGCCACGCCCACTTCGAAATTGCGTTGGGCCCGCTCCAGCTGCACTTGAACGGCTTTCTTGGCGGCGGTGACTGTGCTCAATTGCGCCTTGGCGCCCAGCAGATCAAAGTAAGCTTGGGCCACTCTGACCATCAGGTCTTGTTCCGCTTGTGCAAGCTGCACGCGCGCCATTTCGATTTTGAGTTGAGCCTGTGAGGCCACCGTCTTGGACGAGCGGTCGAATAGGCTTTGGGTGGCCTCCAGCGCCAATGACTTGCTGGTGGCCATAGTCTGGTCCTCGACGCGTGATTTGGACACAGTGGTCGCCAGTCCGACGCTTGGCCGCAGGGGGGCCTGGGCCATTTCGGCTTGCGCTTGGCTGACCTCAAGCTTTTTCTGTGCGGCTGCGAACGCGGCGTCATAGCCTCGCGCTTGCGTCACCAAGTCGGCCAGCGTGGCCGCCTGTGCGCCAAACGACGCCACAAAGGCCGTCGCAAGCACGGACAGGCGGAAGGCGGGTGCCAAAGAGCTTGAGAGCATTGTCATGGTGGATAACCTTTGAGTGGCGGTGATCAGTAGCGGGGAACCGTGGGGTCAACCAGTTGTGACCATGCGTCGATTCCACCAACAATATTGGCGATATTTGTAAATCCGTTTTGTTCAAGGAACATCGCAACCTGCATGCTGCGCCCGCCGTGGTGGCACAGGCACGCAATGGGCTGGTCTTTCGCCAACTCATTGAGGCGCACCGGCACGGTCCCCATGGAAATGTGCACAAAGCTGCAGTCCGCGGGCGCCTTGATAGAAGCTTGCTGGACCTCCCAGGCCTCCCTGACATCCAAAATGGTTGGCTGTGCGCCAGCATCTTGGGCTTTGATGGCTTGCGCCCACTGGGCGACCTGGTTGGCTTGGATTTGTTGCATGTTCTTGGTCAATCAAAAAACGAAAGCAGGGGAGTCCGCAAAGCCTTGCAGACGGGGTGCGTTCATGTCCCAGAGAACGCGGCGAGATTGCTGCGCATTAGAGGGCGTGCAAAGCGTGGCTTGCATGATGGGCTCGTCCCCACAGATGCACAGCAAGCGGCCGTTGGGCTTGAGCAAGTGCAGTAGCTGTTCGGGGACCTCACCGACTGACCCACTCAGGACAATCGCATCGAAAGGGCCATGCCCTGCAGTGGTCTCGGGCAACGCGCCGTCACCATGGATCACTTTGGCGTTGTCGACACCCAGGTCGGCTAGGCGCTTCACGGCAGCAGCAGCGAGCTCAGCATCGATTTCGACGGACACCACTTGGTTGGCATGTCGCGCGAGCAAAGCGGTGGAGTAGCCTGATCCTGTGCCGATCTCCAGCACTTTCTCGGAGCCGGCGAGCTCAAGGTCGTGAACCAACTTGGCCTCAACCTTGGGTGACATCATCACGGCGCCGGCGGCATTGAGTGGAATGTCGGTGTCGCTGTAGGCCAAACCTTGCAAGTGCGCTGGCACGAATGCTTCCCGGGGCACATCTGCCAGTGTTTCGAGCACTTCTGTCCGCAGCACATTCCAAGGGCGGATTTGCTGTTCGATCATGTTGAAGCGGGCGATTTCTGAAGACATTTTGATACTCCGGGGTGTATGTTAACTCAACTCCATACATTTTACTCGTCAGTGTGGTTTTTGCTCTCCAGCGGCGCTCTTTCGAGCGAAGAGTCGGGTTGCCCACTGCGCAAAATCATCCAAGTAACAGTAGACCACCGGCACCACCACGAGTGT
>JALQVJ010000068.1 GCA_023260355.1 Burkholderiaceae bacterium
AGGAACGCACTTGGCTGTCAATCGCCCGCATGCTCGCACAACCGCTCAGAGCCAGAGCGCACAAGACTGCAAGGGTTAGGCATTGCCATGAGCCGCACAGGCGGGCTACCCACGGCGTCAGCAACGCCTTTGGAGCCGTCGTGTGCGCGCGTGAGTGGGTCATGTGCGTCAGACATCCTCCGGCTGCAGCCAGCGGACCGTGGTGGGCGGCACGACTGGCAAATCATCGAACGCGATATCGCCGTCCGCTTGGGCTTGACCGGTGGCCTTGACGGTTTTGAAGGCAAACAAACGGTGATCCATCAAGTGGCTAGGGATGACGTTTTGAAGCGCTGTGAACATGCTTTGGGTGCGGCCTGGAAACTTCTTTTCCCACTCTTGCAACATGGCAGACATTTGCTGGCGTTGCAATTGGTCTTGGCTGCCACACAACGTGCAAGGAATGATGGGGAACTGTCGCACCTCAGCATAGCGCGCGAGGTCCTTTTCCTCGACATAAGCGAGCGGACGAATCACAACGTGCTCACCGTTGTCGCTGGTCAACTTGGGGGGCATGCCCTTGAGGCGTCCCGCGAAAAAGAAATTCAGCAGTGTGGTTTGCAGGATGTCATCGCGGTGGTGCCCAAGGGCGATTTTGGTCGCGCCCAACTCAGTGGCGACGCGGTACAGGATGCCTCGTCGCAGTCGGCTGCACAGGCTGCACATCGTTTTGCCCTCAGGCACTTTTTCTTTGACGATGCTGTAGGTGTCTTGCTCTTCGATGTGAAATGGCACGCCCACTTCACGCAGGTAGTTGGGCAAAACGTCTTCCGGAAAGCCAGGCTGCTTCTGGTCTAGGTTGACCGCGATGATGTCAAACGAGACAGGCGCACGATCGCGCAGCTTCATCAAAATATCCAGCATGCCGTAGCTGTCTTTGCCGCCGGACAAGCACACCATGACTTTGTCACCGTCCTCAATCATGTTGAAGTCCGCGATGGCCTGCCCGACTTGGCGGCACAAGCGTTTTTCGAGCTTGTTGTTGTCGTAGGCTTGGCGTTGTGCTTTTTTGTCCGGAAAGGCCACGACTGCGTTGGTGTTCACCATTGCCCACTCTCCATGCGGATGGCGACTTCGCAGTCGTCAAAAATTTCTAATTTGGCGATCTTTACACGCACACCGACGACGCCGGGCAGCTGCATCAGGCGCTTGGACAGACGACCGATCATGGTCTCCAGCAAATTGATGTGCTCCGCTGTGCATTCATCGATGATGATTTGCCGCACGCGGCGGTAGTCCAACACGTGGTTGATGTCATCGTCACGAGGCAGCAGCTTTTGCGGACCTTGGTTGAGCTCGGCATCGACTTGGATGGGTTGAGGCGTCGTTTTTTCGTGCGCCAAGATGCCCAAATTCGCAGTAAAGCGCAGGCCGGTCAGAGTGAGTATTTGGGTGCCTTGCGTTTGGCTCATGGCTTCATCAATGAAAAATCGCGTGCTTGTCGCACCAAATGTTGGCCACCATCAACCACGATGGTGGTGCCTGTGATGGCAGGGTTGTTGAGCGCAAAACTCACGGTTTGAGCGATATCTTGCGCGGTAGAGGATTGTCCCAAAGGCGCAAGGCGGTGCAAAGCCCTGAAGGCGTCGTCATCCAGCATGTGGCTGGTGAGCGTCAAGCCGGGCGCCACGCCAACGACGCGGACATCGGGTGCCAAGGCTTGGGCCAACATGGTGTTGGCGCACTCGAGTGCCGCCTTGGAGAGCGTGTAGCTTAGGAAATCTGGGTTGAGGTTGTAGAGCTTTTGATCAAGCAGATTGATCACGGCACCTTTCGCATCTCGGCTTTTGAGGTGGGTGGCCAAGCACTGCGCCAGCAGGACGGGCGCCAAGGTGTTGGTGCGCATGTGGGCGTCAAACGATGCCGTGTCGATGTCGGCTACCGTGTCCAGTTCAAACAACGACGCGCTGTTCACCACCGCGTCGACTTGGCCCCAGGCGCTCACGACGTCTGCGAACAACTGGCGCACCTCAGCGGCTTGACTCAGATCGGCCGCCCACAGGGCAAACCTGCCTTGCGGGGCGATGGCCTGCAAATCCTGCACGGTTTGCGCGGCCTCTGCGCGCGAGCGCCCGCAGTGCACAGCAACGTCCCACCCCTCGCTGGCCAAGTGCAAGGCCATTTCGCGGCCGAGCCGTTTGGCAGCTCCAGTGATCAGAACCACTCGCGATGGACTTGGGTTTGGCGGCGCAGTGGGCATGGCAGACAATAGAGGGGTGAAAACAACGCCTAGTTTATCCAGTCCCGCCAGCGAAAGCCGAGGCCATGGTGATGCCCCGCGTCCAACGCAGGCTGATGCCGCCATGCGCGCGCTGATCGCCGAAGCCGGGGGATGGGTGCCGTTTGATGTCTTCATGCACCATGCGCTGTATGCGCCCAACTGGGGCTACTACGCCACGCCGAGGCGGTTGATTGGGCTGGGTTTTGGTGATGGCAGTGATTTCGTGACGGCGCCTGAGCTCTCCCCTGTGTTTGCCCAAACGCTGGCGCGTGCGGTGGCCGCTTGGATGGCGCACACTGGCGTCGATGAGATTTGGGAATTCGGCGCTGGCCGAGGTGTGTTGGCGCGGGACGTTTTGAAGGCGCTGGACGCGCTGGGCTGCGGGCCGCGCCAAGGGCGCGTGCGTCGGTATGTGATCGTTGAGGTTTCCGGGGCTTTGCGGGGCGTGCAGTCAGACACGCTCAGTGAGTATTCGAGCGTCGTCGAGTGGGCCGAGGCGTGGCCAGAGCACTTGCGTGCCGTGGTCCTCGGCAATGAGGTGCTGGATGCCATGCCTGTGCAGTTGCTGTGCCGCTCTGCAGGTCAGTGGTTCGAGCGCGGGGTGTCGATGCAGGGCGACGCCTTGGTCTGGGTGGATCGCCCGACCGAGCTGCGCCCGCCCACGCCAATCCCTGGAGAACACGACTACCTGACCGAAATTCATCCGCAAGCACACGCCTGGGTGCAGGACTTGGGTCGGCGACTCACGCATGGCGTGGTCGCGTTGTTTGACTATGGGTTTCCCGAGGCGGAGTACTACCACCCGCAACGCAGTGGCGGCACGGTCATGTGCCACCAAGGCCACTTGAGCGACCCGCATCCACTCGAGGCTGTCGGCGAAAAGGACATCACAGCTCACGTTGACTTCACAGGGATCGCGCTGGCCGCTCAAGATGCCGGGTTGGCTGTGGTGGGTTACACAAGCCAAGGCAGTTTTTTGTTGGACGCAGGGCTGGTTGATGTCCTGCCACAAGCGAGTGCCGCTCAGCAGGCTGCTGCCTTGAAGTTGATCCACGAGCACGAAATGGGCGAACTGTTCAAAGTCATCGTTTTGGCGCCAGAGGCCAGCGCCGCTGATGTGCCCGCCATGGGTTTCGTGCGTGGCGACCGCACGCACACACTCTGATGCTGCGCTGGTTCTTCTTTATGGCCTTGGCCTTGATGCTGTTTCAGGCGGCATGGCCTTGGCTGTCGCGCTTGGGGCTGGGACGCATGCCCCTGGATTGGCGCTTTCGTTGGCTGGGCCGCGAGTGGTCAGTGCCGATCGGTTCAACCGTGATCCTGACGGGCGTGATGATGTTGATTGAGCGGGTGTTTTGGCATTGGCTTTGAGGTTGTGCCGAAGATGGTCGGCCACACTTGAAAATCTGACGTTACCCCGCACTTAAAAGTTACCTCGCCACTGCTTCGCCAAGCAAGCTGGCCTCGCATGCCAATCGAAGGATTCACCATGACTGATCACACCCATGTGGTTTGCCCGCACTGTCACGCCACCAATCGCGTTCCGACAGGGAGCTTGGGTGCTCAAGCGCATTGCGGCAAGTGTCATCAGTCCATGTTTGAGCAAAAACCGGTGGCATTAACAGAGGCCAATTTTGACCGCCATATTCAAAAGAGCGACTTGCCGCTTTTGGTGGATTTTTGGGCGCCATGGTGTGGCCCATGCCGCATGATGGCGCCACACTTTGAAGCGGCTGCGGCGCAGTTGGAGCCGCAGTTCAGGCTCGCCAAAGTCAATACAGAAGAGGCCCAGGCGTTGGCGGCCCGCTATCAGATTCGCAGTATTCCAACGATTGCTGTATTCAAGGGTGGCCGCATGGTCGCGAGTCAACCCGGAGCCATGGGACAGGCCGATTTGGTGCGCTGGGCCAGAGCGCACGCTTGAGATTCAGCCATTGAGGGGCCTGATCGCTGCGCAAGCACATGCGTGTTTCAACTGAATTCACGGACAGCCGCAGCGCCTGACGTTGATGCCGGTCACAGCTGTGACTTGTGAAAGCACAGCGCAAACACCATTTTTAGATGGGCCCGTCCGCCTGATCAATGGCGCAGTTGGATGGGGTTCACCGCGCCTGGATGCGCAGGAACGCATGGCAAATTTGTACACTGTTGGGCATGACTATCCTGTCGATTCCAACCACGCCCTTCGCTGACCAATCTCCTGGCACGTCGGGTCTGCGAAAGCGCGTCAGCGTGTTTCAGCAGTCCCACTACTTAGAGAACTACGTACAAGCTTTGTTTGATGTGGTGTGGGGTGAGAACCAGTCCGCGGCTGGACAAACCCTGGTGCTCGGCGGCGACGGTCGCTTCTACAACGATGTCGCGATTCAGACCATCATCAAAATGGCTGCAGCTCGGGGGTATGCACGCGTGTTGGTCGGTCAGCACGGGTGGCTATCGACACCGGCGACTTCTGCGGTCATTCGCCGGCGCGGGGCCAGTGGCGGCATTGTGCTGTCGGCCAGCCATAACCCTGGTGGCCCTGATGGGGACTTTGGCATCAAGTACAACATCGCCAATGGAGGCTCGGCCCCAGAGCGCATCACTGAAGCGGTTTTCGCACGCAGCCAGGAGATCAGCAGCTACCGCATGGCAGACAGCCCGGACGTGCCCATAAATCGCATCGGTCAGTTCCGAGTGGTCGACACGGCGGTTGAGGTGATCGATTCGGTGGAGGACCATTTAGCTGTGCTGCGTGCGTGCTTCGACTTTGATGCCATGCGCCAGCTGTTCGCCCGCGGTTTTCGCATGCGTTATGACGCCATGTCGGCTGTTGGGGGGCCGTGCGCGCGTGCGATTTTGGAGGCCGAACTGGGCGCGCCGGCCGGCACAGTCGTGAATGCTGAGCCCTTGCCTGACTTTGGCGGGCATCACCCAGATCCGAACCCTGTGCATGCACAAGAGCTGGTGCGCCACATGATGTCTGACAGCGCCCCGGATTTGGGCGCTGCCTCAGATGGCGATGCCGATCGCAACATGATTTTGGGACGTGGGTTTGTGGTTTCGCCGTCTGACAGTTTGGCGGTGATCGCCGCTTGGGCGCATCTGTTGCCCGGATACAAAAGTGGCATTCGAGGTGTGGCCCGTTCCATGCCGACATCCACGGCAGTCGACCGCGTGGCCAAGGCATTGAATGTCCCTTGCTTTGAAACGCCCACCGGGTGGAAGTTTTTTGGCAATTTGCTGGACGCCGGGGAGATCACCTTGTGTGGCGAAGAAAGCTATGGCACCAGCTCTGACCATGTGCGCGAAAAGGATGGACTTTGGGCGATCTTGTGTTGGATCAATTTGGTTGCAGTCACGGGAAAAAGCGTCGAGGAGCTGGTGCGAGACCTGTGGCGAACGCACGGCCGTTGCTTCTATTCGCGGCACGACTATGAGGGGGTCGATTCAGGCGTTGCAAACCAGTTGATGCAAAGCTTGAGGGAGCGACTGCCAACACTGGCAGGTCAGGTGTTTGCCGGACGCTCGATCTTGTCTGCCGATGACTTTGCTTACTCAGATCCTGTCGACGGCTCGACCTCGGAACGCCAAGGGATTCGCGTGTTGATGGATGGGGCGCGTGTGGTGTTTCGCCTATCGGGCACGGGCACATCTGGTGCGACATTGCGTGTGTACCTTGAGCAATTCGAGCCGGAGGTGACGCGCCACGATATGCCCTTGCAAGAGGCGTTGGCGCCTCTGGCCCAGCTGGCACAAGAGGTCGCCCAGATCCACACACTGACAGGACGCAGTGCACCTAGTGTGATCGTGTGATCCAGCAGCACTGAGGCAGACTGGCTGCATTCCGCTGCTCCGTGCAAAACTCACAGCAGATCTCGATCGCAGACAAGCGATCTCGCTTATTTCACCTGAACTTGAACGGCGTCGGTGGGGTGCGATCTCAGACGGACATAGCGGCAGTGACAGCGGCGATCCGAGCCGATTGAATCGCTTGTCCAATGCGGGCGCCGAGCCCTTGCGCTGGGGATGCAGTTGTGACCTGGGCGGCGATGCTGGCGGTATCGATGGCGAGCGCGGCGCGCAATGCGTGACCTAGACGACGGCGTTGTGGATACGGTGCCTCTGACAGGCCCAAGCGCCCGCGCGCGTCGCATTCGCAGGCGATCAAGACTTGTTCGAAACGCTCAGGGCGACGAAAGGCATCGCACCGCTCAAGCAGTCGGACGAGGGCTTCTGCCGAGAACCCGCCGCTCGCGTGGATGTTGCCATGCTCTTTGGCAACGACCTCGGCAAGTTGTTTGCCCTCTTGTGGCACGCGCCAGCGCTCGCACATCTGGCGTGCGAGCTGGGCGCTGCGTCCTTCGTGTCCGATGTGTCGTGGCAACACATCTGCTGGTGTGGTGCCTTTGCCCAGGTCGTGGCACAAGCAAGCCAGCCGTGTGAATAGCTCAGCACCGATGCTGGCGCTGTGGTCCAAGACCATCATGGTGTGGATGCCGGTGTCAATCTCCGGGTGATACTCGGCGCGTTGCGGCACGCCCCACAGCCGGTGCAGTTCAGGCCACAGGATGGCCAACGCGCCGCAGTCCTTGAGCACCTCAAAGAAGCGCGAGGGTTTGGAGCCCATCAATGCGCGGGCCATTTCTTGCCACACACGCTCTGGGACCAGTGCATCAATTTCACCTGCATCGACCATGCGACGCATGAGCGCTTGGGTCTCAGGGGCAATGCGCATGTGTGGCCAGCGTGCGGCGAAGCGGGCGATGCGCAGCTTCTTCAGCACGCCATCCTGCGGCAGGCTGGCCTGGTTGTGAACACGTCCGTCCCGCTGTGGCGCCGGTTGGTCGCCAGGATTAGCCATGGGAGCCATGAGCAGCAGCACTCCAAGCAAGAGGAAAGGCTTC
>JALQVJ010000145.1 GCA_023260355.1 Burkholderiaceae bacterium
AGTTGACCCGCTCTCCCACCACCGCGTCGCCGAGGTAGGCCAAGTGGTTCGCCTTGGCACCATCTGCCAGTGTTGAGTTCTTGACCTCTACAAAATTACCGATGTGTACATCGCTGCCCAATTGGGCGCCTGGGCGCAAGCGTGCGAAGGGGCCAATCAGACTGCCCGCCCCAATATGAATGGGTTGCTTTTGGCCTTCGATATGGGTGAATGGGTGGATCTGCGCGCCGTCCGAGATCGTGCAGTCAGACAGCACGCAATGCGCACCGATGCGCACGCCGTTGCCAAGTGTGACCCGTCCACTGAATACACAGTTGATGTCAATTTCGACGTCTTGCCCACAGGCCAGTTCCCCACGCACGTCGATGCGGTGGGGATCAGCCAGCCGCACGCCGGCTTGCATCAACTGCTGAGCCTGACGCAACTGAAAGACACGCTCTAGGGTGGCCAGCTGCATTGGGCTATTGACGCCTTCGACTTGCATCGGGTCATCGGTGGTCACAGCGACGACTGCCACACCATCGGCAATCGCGAACTTGACGATATCGGTCAGGTAGTACTCTTGCTGAGCATTGTGGTTATCCAAACGCTGCAGCCAAGACTTCAGCGCCTTGGCGGGGACTGCCATGATGCCGGAATAGACTTCGTCGATCGTGCGCTCGTCGGGGCTGGCATCCTTGTGCTCCACGATGGCTTGAACAGCGCCTGACGGATTTCGCACGATGCGACCATAGCCGGTTGGGTCGCTCAGACGCACACTCAGCAGCGCCAAATGGCGATCCGCGCTGGCGCCAATGAGGCGCTCCAATGTATCGGCTTGAGTCAAGGGGACATCGCCAGAAAGCACCAAGACGGTGGCGCCGTCGTCGAGGAAAGCTGCAGCTTGTTGCATCGCGTGCCCCGTCCCCAGTTGCGGCATTTGCAGCGCAAACTCGATGGCGCTTTCATCGCCCCAAGTGGCACGTACCGCCGCTTCGACTGACTCCGCCTGGTGGCCAGTGATCACCACGGTTCGACTCGCCTTCAGTTGTTGGGCAGTGGCGATCACGTGATCCAGCAGCGGCCGCCCCGCCAAGGTCTGCAGCACCTTGGGTTTGGCGCTTTTCATGCGGGTCCCTTTGCCAGCGGCCATGATGGCGACTTGCAAAGCGTGTGATGGGCGTGTGGTCATGGCGCTCGTCTTTAGAAATGGCTTGAAATAAAGGTGTCGCAACCTGGGTCGCAAA
>JALQVJ010000156.1 GCA_023260355.1 Burkholderiaceae bacterium
TGCATCGAGTTTGCCGGTGAGTGCCGCCAAGCCGCAGCGCAGCGACGAGTTTTGTCCAGCGGTGGGGTCGGGGTTTCGCACGATGGTGACAGGAAATTCGCGCACTTGCGCTTCGATGTCGTCTGCGTAGTGCCCAAGCACCACCACCAGTTCGTCAACGCCAGCGCCGGAAAGCGCGATCAACTGCCGCCGAATCAGCGAGACGCCGCCCAGTTCAAGCAAAGACTTGGGCTTGCCACCCATGCGGCTGCCTTGGCCAGCGGCCAGCAACACCGCGCCCACCACGACACGGCTGTACAAACCGCCACCACCTTTGAGAATGCATCCCATGTCAATGTCCTCCGCCGCAACAAGACGGTGGCGTGTTGGAAAACCGCTCTGCGATGTAGTCCAGCTTGCCACGCCACCCTGAGGCAGATTGTCCCACGGCCGTGGCGCCAGCGGCGACCTCTTGCGCCGCCTCTTGCGCCATATCGCCGGCGCCAACTGCACACAAGCTCTCGGCAGCGACACTTGCTGTGGAGGCACCCGCTGCAGCAATTCGGGTTGACGCATTGGCGTGGTTGGTGGCAGCCGGTGCACTCTGGCGGCGACCTGCCACGACCGTTGCCAACACCGACAGAGCGATCTCTTCAGGTGTCTTGGCGCCGATCGGCACGCCGGCTGGCGCGACGATGCGATCGACCTGGTCGGCAGGGTGTCCGCTGGATTTGAGTTGTTGCAACAAGACGCTGGCTTTGCGATGGCTGGCGACGAACCAAATGTGCTCGGCTTGCATCGCGAGTGCGGCCTCCAACGCCTGCATGTCACGTCGGCCTTGTGTGGCGATCACGACGAGTTGAGGGCGGGCCCAGCGCTGTAGCAAGTCAGCGGGTGCGTCATTGGCGACCACTTCAGACGCGCTGGGGAAGTCGGCCGCATCTGCGCCATGCGCGACCATGGCGACCTCCAAACCCACACGGGGTGCCAAGTCACAGAGGCTTCGGGCGACTGCAGAGTCACCAAAAATCACCAATCTAGGCGTCGGCAACACAGGGTCGATGAACAGCTCCAGGGTGCCGCCGGAGTGGCAGGTCATGCCAAATTCGAGCACGTCCTCGAGTTGCCGCTCTTCGCTCGTTTCCGATGCGGCGATGCGAATCACGCGGCTCTCGCCGTCTGCCAGCGCTTGGCGCACCGTGCGAATGACCGAGGGCTGGGCGCAGCCGCCACCGATCCAACCGCGGATTTGTCCGTCTGCCGTGACCACAGCTTTGTCACCAGGCTTGGCTGAGGTGGGCGCTTGGGCGCGAAGCACCGTGACCATGGCAAAGGCTTGGCCAGACTGTTTGAGTCGTTCGATGTCTTCAAACCAGGTGTGTCGTGTCATGTGAACTCCTTGTGCTGGCTTACACCAGTGTCTGAGCCGCTGCGCGCAAATCGGCGAGCTGACCCAAGGGGTGGAATTGATGGATGAGTGGCCGCGCGGCTTGCAGTGCCGCCGCCGCCGACGCTTGGCGGGTCGGGTGGAACCAGTCGACGCGGGCGCCACGGGCGCGCACTGTGCGGATGCTGTCGCTCAATGCATCGGGCGCTTCGGTGTCAAATCCATCAGAGAACACCCAAACGCGGCTATGGCGCGCGAGTTGGCCGCGTGCATGGTGGCGTGCGAACTCTTGAAGGCTCAAGGCGATGCGCGTGCCAGCGCCAAAGCCTGCGGTGACGGCGTTGATTTTTTCTTGCACCGCCGCGCTATCGGAGTGCATCAGCGACGTGACCTCGGCGATTCGGGTGTGAAACACAAACACCCGCGCGTCGCCCACTTGGGCAAACGCCCTGGCGACACGCAAGAAGAAGGCTGCATGGCTTTCCATCGAGCGACTCACGTCCACCAAGATGAACAGTTGTGGCGCTTGGGTGCGTGGGTTCAGCCAAGCGGGCCTCAGGGGTACGCCGCCCAGTGAAACACTGCGGCGCAGGGTCTGGCGCAGCCCGAGGCGGCGGCCATGCTCTTGCGTCTTCCAGCGCCGAGTGGCGTGGGGCTGCAAGCGCTTCATCACGCGCGCGGCCAGCATGCGAAGGGCGGCCAAATCCTGCGGCATCCACTGCGCGCCGCTGCGGTCATCCATGGGGTCGGTTTGGCTGGCGCCGCCTTGCGCCCGATTGGACGCGGGCAAATCTTCGTTGCCTTGTCCCGACTGGTCTGCCGACGCGCCGGGTGAGGCTTGAGAGGAGGGCGGTGCACTTTCAGATGCCATCTGTTCGCGCATGGTTTGCACCATTTGGCGCAGATCACGCCGGGGCTTGGTCTGGCCGCTCACGCGGGTCTGTCCACGAACCTGTTGGGGAAACCAATAGCGCTGAAAGAGCTCGTCCCATTGGCGCCAATCGCGTGGTGTCTTGCAAGCAATGGCGCGCCACGCGGCTGAGATCTGCCGGGGCTTGAGGGCGTCGAGCAAATCAACTGCCCGCCACATCGCCTGCTGTTCAGCGGGCCCAACGGCCATGCCATGGTCGCGCAACAGCCCCGCGAAACCAGCCAGTCTTTCGGTGGGCCAACTGGCGCCGAGCAAATGCGGTGTGTCGACGAGGCTGGCGGTCATGGGCGTCAGTGGCTGGGCATGCTGTGCTGTCCGGGCGCAACGCCTTGGTAGCGCTTGCCTTCCAGCAAGGCGCGAACGCTGTCTGCACCGGTTTGAAAACGGTCTTCGCGCGTTTTCAGCAAACACCCCATCGTCGTGAGGATGGCCTCGGTGTCGTCGGTGCTCAGGTGAATATTGAGCTTGTGCAGCGCCTTGATCCAATCCAAGGTTTCTGCAATACCCGGCGTCTTTGCAAGATCTTGGCCACGCAGGCGCTGCACGAAGGCAGTCGCCTCTTCGACCAAACGCGTGTCAACGTGCGGCAGGGCACTCTGCACGATGCTGATCTCACGCGCCAGCGTCGGGTAGTCTAGGTGGTGGTAGAGGCAACGCCGACGCAAGGCATCGGACAACTCGCGCGTGCCGTTGCAGGTCAATACCACCTGGGGAATGTGTTGGGCTTTGATCGTGCCCAATTCAGGCACGGTGATTTGAAACTCTGATAGCACCTCGAGCAAAAACGCCTCGAAGGCCTCGTCTGCCCGATCGACCTCGTCAATCAAGAGCACGCAGGGGCCGCTTTGGCTGATCGATTGCAGCAGGGGGCGCTCAAGCAAAAAGTCCGCTTGGAACACATCTTGGGTGTTGCCACTGCCATCGGCGCGCAGACTCAGCAGCTGTTTGCTGTAATTCCACTCGTAGGCCGCTTGGGCCATGTCGAGGCCTTCAAAGCACTGCAGCCTGACCAGTCGCGCACCGTGGACTTGTGCCAAGGCAGCAGCCAGCGCGGTTTTACCCACGCCGGCGTCGCCTTCTAATAACAAGGGGCGCTCTAGCCCCTGAGCCAACCACGCAGCCGTTGCCAAATCATCGTCCGCGAGGTAGCCAGCGACCTGAAGTGCCGAGCGCAACTCACCGGGCGATGAAAAGGAAGGCGCCGTGTGTGTGGTCATCGCTGGGTCAGGCCTTCTTGCCGAACAAGCCGCTGAACCAGCCCTTGATCAGTGCCCACACGATGGCCAAGCCATCCAGCTCCTTGCCAACGGCAGGTGCCGCCGCCTGAGCCGGGGCAGCCGCTGGCGCAGCGCCGCTCGCCGCTGCCGCAGCACCGCCGCCGACTGGGGCCAGTGCCTGGGCGGCGGTTTGGAAGTTGCCGACGAATTGGCCCAAAATCATCTCTGATACTTGCACCATCATGCGGCCGCCGAACTGCGCAAACTTGCCATTCACGATGACCTCCGCCGTGCCGTTCAACACGCAGGCTTGCGGGTTGTTGGGGTCGTCGGTGATCACTGCGGTCAGGTCCATGCTGGCCGAGGAGCCGCCTTTGTCGGCTCCCTTGCCACGCATCACGACCTTGCGCTCAGCGGCATTCACCTCGAGCACATCGACCAAACCCGCGAACTGAGCGGTGGCAGGGCCCACCTTCACTTTGACGCCACCTTTGTATGACGTCTCAGAGACCTTCTCAGTGATGGCGGCGCCGGGCATGCAGCCCGCCGTCGCCTCGAGGTCCGCCAACAACGCCCACGCTCGGGCGCTGTCGACAGCCAGCGGATATTGCTTTTCTAGTTTGACTTCCATGGATCAACCTTTACAGCGCGAGCTTGTGCTCTTTGAGTGCCTTCCACAGTCGGAAGGATGTGTGTGGCATGTCGAGGTGCGTGACACCAACATGTGAGAACGCATCGACCACGGCTGAGGTGAAGGTTGGGATCGAGCCGACGTGGGGTGACTCAGCCACACCCTTGGCACCGATGGGGTGATGGGGGCTAGGCGTCACGGTGAAGTCCGTCTCCCACTGAGGTGTCTCCACAGCGGTGGGCAAGAAGTAGTCCATCAGCGTGTTGCCAAGCAAGTTGCCTTGCGCATCGAAAGGCATCTGCTGTCCCATGGCCACCGCAAAACCTTCGGTCAGACCGCCGTGGATTTGGCCGTCAATGATCATGGGGTTGATGCGGGTACCGCAATCGTCCAAGGCATAGAAGCGGCGCACTTTGGTTTCGCCCGTGGCGCGGTCGATGTCCACCACGCACAAGTAGATGCCAAAGGGGTAGGTGAAGTTGGGGGGATCGTAGTAGTGCACGGCCTCCAAGCCAGGCTCCATGCCTTCGGGTGGCTGGTGGTAAGCCTGCCATGCCACTTCGGCCATGGTTTTGAACTTGCTGTCGTCACCCTTGACCTTGAAGCGATCGATTTCCCAGTCCAAGTCGTTCTCGTTGACTTCCAGCATGTGGGCGGCGATCTTGCGTGCTTTCGCATGGATCTTGCGCGCTGCCATGGCAATGGCTGCACCGGCCACAGGCGTGGAGCGCGAGCCGTAGGTGCCCAAGCCATAAGGCGCGGTGCTGGTATCGCCTTCTTCGACCTGAATCACTTCACTGGGAATACCCAATTCGGTGGCGATGATCTGCGCGTACGTGGTCTGGTGACCCTGACCCTGCGTGATGGTGCCCATGCGAGCAATCGCGCTGCCAGTGGGGTGGATGCGAATTTCGCACGAATCGAACATACCGACACCCAAGATGTCGCACATCTTGGAGGGGCCAGCACCCACGATCTCGGTGAAAGTCACCAAGCCAATGCCCATCAGCGTCGGGCTGTTGGGGTCCGCCCGTTTGGCGGCCTGCTCCGCGCGCAACGCAGGGTAGTCGACCGCATCGAGCACCTTCTTGAGTGCAGTGTGATAGTCGCCACTGTCGTACTCGAAACCGAATGCGCTGGTGTAGGGGAACTGTTCTTTCTTGATGAAGTTCTTTTCGCGGATTTCGGCTTTGTCCATCCCCAGCTTTTGGGCCAAGACATCGACCATGCGCTCAATGAGGTACACCGCCTCAGTCACGCGGAACGAACAACGGTAGGCCACGCCGCCCGGCGCCTTGTTGGTGTACACACCTTTGACAGAGCAGTGCGCAGCTGGCACGTCATACGAGCCCGAGCAAATGTGGAACAAGCCCGCGGGGAACTTGGTGGGGTCAGCACACGCATCGAATGCGCCGTGGTCAGCAACCACGTTCACGCGAAGGCCCAGGATCTTGCCGTCGGCGGTGGCAGCCAACTCGCCGTCCATGTGGTAGTCACGTGCAAACGCGGTGGTGGAGATGTTTTCAATGCGATCTTCGACCCACTTCACTGGGCGACCCAACACGATTGAGGCCACGATGGCGCAGACGTAGCCGGGATAGATACCGACCTTGTTGCCGAAGCCGCCGCCGATGTCAGGGCTGACGATGCGAACCTTGGATTCGGCGATACCCGAGAGCATCGACACGACGGTGCGCACCACGTGAGGCGCCTGGCTGGTGAGGTAGGTCGTCAACTCGCCGCGAACGGGGTCAAAGCTGGCCACACAGCCACAGGTCTCCAGCGGGCAGGGGTGCACGCGGGGGTAGTACATGTGCTGGCTGACCTTCACGGGGGCGGCATCGAAGGCGGCATCAGCGGCAGCCTTGTCACCTGCATCCCACGTGAAGATGTGGTTGTGGTGCTCGCGTTTGCCGTGGGCGCCTTCGGTTTTGCCGGCCAAATCTTCGCGCAGCACGGGAGCATCGGGTGCCAGTGCGTCGTAGGGGTCCATGACCACGGGCAGTTCTTCGTACTCCACCTCAACAGCCTCAACCGCGTCAGCGGCGATGTAGCGGTCATCGGCGATCACGATGGCCACTTCCTGCATTTGGAAGTGCACTTTCTCGTCAGCCAACACGGCAGCGACGTCACCCGCGAGGGTGGGCATCCAGTGCAGCTTCAAGGGTTTGAGGTCATCGGCGGTCAGCACGGCGTGCACGCCGGGCATGGCCAGTGCGGCCTCTTTGTTGATGGATTTGATCCGGCCATGGGCAATGGGGGCACGCACGATATCCATGTGCAGCATGCCTGCCATCTTGATGTCATCGACGTAGTTGCCCTTGCCTTGGATAAAGCGAGCGTCTTCTTTGCGCAAACGCGACTGGCCCATGCCGGCCAATGCGAGTTCGCGTGCTTCTTTGCT
This sequence comes from Burkholderiaceae bacterium, assembly GCA_023260355.1. Taxonomy (GTDB): domain Bacteria; phylum Pseudomonadota; class Gammaproteobacteria; order Burkholderiales; family Burkholderiaceae_C; genus RS62. The sequence goes on from JALQVJ010000156.1 coordinate 6,550, forward strand.
GTCTGCGGGTGCATTCATGTTGGTGTCTCCGGTTGATGCGTCGCTTATGCGGCGGCGGTTTCAGCTTGCTGCAGCTTCTTGGCCGCGGATTTCACAGCTTTGACGATGTTCATGTAGCCCGTGCAACGGCAGAGGTTGCCGCTCATGCCCATGCGGATTTCTTCGTCCGTGGGGTTGGGGTTGTCTTGCAAGAAACGGTAGGCGCGCATCAGCATGCCGGGTGTGCAAAAGCCGCACTGCAAGCCGTGCTCTTCGTAGAACGCTTGTTGCACCGCGTGCAGGGCACCGCCTTGGGCCAGGCCCTCGACCGTCTTGACGCTGGAGCCATCGCACTGCACCGCCAAATGGGTGCACGCCTTGACCGACTGGCCATCGATGTCCACCGTGCAGGCGCCGCAGTGGCTCGTCTCGCAACCGATGTGGGCACCGGTCAGGTTGAGGTCTTCGCGCAAGAAATGAATCAACAGGGTGCGGGGCTCGACAGCGCGCTCTTCGGTTTTGCCGTTGACGTTGACGGAAATGAGTTTTTTAGCCATGTGTGTCTCCTGTGGACTCAAGCGCAACGCGCCCAAGCAGCTTTCAATGCACGACGCACCATCTCGGCGGCCATCGCGGTCTTGTATTCAACATCGCCACGCAAGTCTTCTGCGGGCTCGCAAATCGCAGCGGCGGCGTCTGCTGCTGCGGTCACGTTGGCAGCGTTGAATTCTTGGTTCAACAACGCCGCCTCAGCAGCGTCTGCGCGCAAGGCAGTCGGCGCCACGTTGGTCAGCGTGATGCGCAGGTGCGTGACTTGGTTGCCAGACTTGCGCATGACGACGGCACAACCTGCGGTTGCCCAGTCGCCAGTCTTGCGCTTGAGCTTTTCGTACGCATAGCCTGTGCCTTGTTGGAAGGCCGGCGCGTGGATTTCGCACAGGATTTCGTTCTCGGCCAATGCCGTCATGTAGGTGCCGAAGTAGAACTCGCCGGCGGGCACAGTGCGGCGGCCGTTGGGGCCTTGCAGGACAAACGTTGCGTCGATGGCCAAAGACAGCGCGGGGTGGTCGTTGCCGGGATCGCCGTGCGCGATATCTCCGCCAATCGTGCCGCGGTTGCGCACTTGGGGGTCTGCAATCAGCTTGGCCGCGTCCGCCAACAGGGGCAGCTTGGCGTTGATGACGGGGGAGGCGATCAGCTCGTTTTCGGTGGTCATGCCACCGATCACCACGGTGCCGCCTTCTTCGCGGATGCCACGCAACTCGGGAATGCGGTTGATGTCGATGAGATGCTCGGGCTGGGCGAAGCGCAGCTTCATCATCGGGAGCAAGCTGTGTCCACCCGCGAGGATCTTGGCGTCCTCCAGTGTGTTCAGCAGGTTGACGGCGTCTCCCAATGTCGTGGGAGCATGGTATTCAAACCGGGGTGGGATCATTTGGGGTCTCCTGTTGTTTTGTCTAGGACATTTACAGATTACTCCCCGGAATTTTTTCTTGCAATACCCGTAAATTCAAAATTAGTTAGACAAACTGTGTTGGACAAATGCACGAATCGGCGATTTCCCAGCATGAATGGCACTCGGCGCGCACGAATCGTGCGCGCACCCAAAACGCCTGCTAAGGGAAAACACTTAGAAGAATGTGTTGGGGCTCAGAGGCCCAAGGCTTGCTTGAGCTTGGCCTGAATGCTGCGAGACACCGCGATCCGTTCCATGTCCTTGCAGGCCATGCGCAGGTAGGTGCGGTTTTCGGATTTGTCCACCCCTTCGACCCACCGCAGATTGACCAAAAAGCGGCGGTGCACCCGCATGAATTTGTTGGGGTCTAGGCGTGCCTCGAGGTCGCCAATGCTGAGGTTGGATGCATGCAGGCCCTTGGCCGTCGCGACGCGGGTGCTGTGGCCATGCGATTCAATGCATTGCACATCGTCGACTTCGACAAAATGCACCTTGGCACCGCTGATCAGCGGGATGCGGCCGAGCTGCCGAACAGGTTTGCCCTTGGGCGGCGGGGGCGCGGCAGGTGCTTCCTGCGTGGCCTCTGTGAGGGCCGTGACGTCATGAAAGACCAACACGTAACCCGTGACCTCTTGCGCCTCATTGGTCAGTCGGCTCAAGCGAATCAGCAACATCTGCTCAGGGATGTTGATGATCATCGTCATCGGCGCCGCATGGGCTGCCATGGCGTTGGACGCGTCTGCTTGGTCGATCAAAAAGTTGATCTTCGCGCGGCTGGGCTCGGGGTGAAATGCTGTGACCAGTTGGTTGAACGGCTGCTTGCTGTCCACTGGGAGCACCGCGCGCGCGTAGTCGTTCATGGCGACGACCTGGTGCTGTGCATTGAGATGGATGATGCCGGTCTCGAGCTTTTCGAACGCGTACATCGGCGAGTGCGTAGCGGAGGAGAGTGGCGGCAAGGCAGGCGTCCAGTGAGAAATTCAGCCCACACATTAGCGTGAATAGAGGGATTTCTCAAGCGGGACTGATACCAATGCGACGCGCAAGTGAAGGGCGCATCGCCGCGCAAACCCAGCGCGTGACACCGGTCGCCCTCGCATGGCACCGCTACCGTGTCCGACGCACAAGCCCACGCGACAGGCGGGCCTGCGCATTGCGTCTAAGCTTGCCGTCGTCTCGCGCCGCCTCGCCGCACATGCGTCGGCAGGCTTTGTTATTGACAAGCTCGAAGGAATATTGATGGCCAAGATGTCCGGTCGTTCAGCGTTTTTGGCGCTGCTCAAAGATGAAGGGGTCACCCATTTGTTCGGCAACCCGGGTACCACAGAGTTGCCGATCATGTACGCGCTGGAAGAGCACCCCGATTTGCAGTTCGTGATGGGCATGCAAGAGAGCGTGGTCGTGTCTATGGCCGATGGGTTCAGTCGCGCCTCAGGCCAGTTGGTGGCCGCCAATGTCCATGTGGCACCGGGTCTGGGCAACGCCATGGGCGCGCTTTACAACGCCAAGTTCACAGGCACCCCCATGATCCTGACCGCTGGCCAACAAGAGCAAGGCCACGGCCTCATGGAGCCCATGCTCTACGACCCGCTCGTGCGCATGGCAGAGCCATTGGTCAAGTGGGCGATCGAAGTGACGCGTCTTGAGGATTTACCGCGCATCATTCGCCGCGCAGCCAAGATCGCCCGCACCCCGCCGACCGGGCCAGTGTTCATCTCATTGCCTGGCGACATCTTGAACGCTGAGGTCGAACTGGACCTGGGCACACGCACCGTGGTGGACGCGCGGGTGGTGCCGAGCGCGTCGGCCATTGCGAATCTGGCGCAACGCTTGCTCGCTGCACAGAACCCAGTCATCGTCGTGGGTGACGAGGTGGTGAAGAGTGATGCGCTGCAAGAGGCCGCCGATTTCGCAGCCGCTTTGGGTTGCCCCGTGTACCAACAAACGGTGCCATATGGCGCCCATTTTTTATCCGAACACCCCTGTTTCATGGGCGCCCTCACGCGCCACCAAGTGGAAGACTCAAGCTTAATAATGTCACACTTAAAATAAGAAGTAGAAATATGTT
>JALQVJ010000274.1 GCA_023260355.1 Burkholderiaceae bacterium
CTGCAAGGGACAGATCACCAGGGCGATCGAGGGCGGCGCGCACAGCCTGGACGCGGTGCGTGGCCTGACCAAGGCCAGCGCCTCCTGCGGGACCTGCACCGGGCTGGTCGAACAGGTCATGGCGCTGACCTTGGGAGACGGCTTCGCGGCCAACGCCAACATGACGTTGCCCAGGCGCAGCCCCTTGCCGTTCATATCACTGGTGCCAAGCGGCATCGTCGGCCAGTGGCGCTTGGGGCATGACGTGGTACTGGCGCGCGTGGCCATCGTCAAAGTACACACGCATCATGATCTCGGCGAGCACCCCAGTGGTCAAAAACTGCAAGCCCGCCATGATGCTGAAAAAGCCCACCTGCAACAGCGGACGCCCTCCAACCGATTCGCCCAACAACTTGAGCACACCCAAGTAGCCGAGGATGGCCAAGCCAACCGACATGATCACCAAGCCGATGCCGCCAAAAAAGTGACCCGGACGCGTGCCAAATCGCAAGAAGAAATGCATCGCCAGCAAGTCCACAATCACGCGGAACGTGCGCGAAATGCCGTATTTGGACTCGCCCAACAATCGCGCATGGTGGCGCACGGGCTCTTCGGCCATGCGCGCAGGCGAGGTGACTGTCGCCAACCACGCCGGGATGAATCGGTGCATCTCGCCATAGAGCCGGATCTCACGCAGCACGCTGGTGCGGAACGCCTTGAGGCTGCAGCCCAAATCTTGGAAGTCGAGGCCCGAGACTTTGCGGATCAATCGGTTGGCGATGCGCGACGGGATCTTGCGCAAGAACAAGCCATCTTGGCGCTTTTGGCGCCAGCCCGCGACCATGTCCAAGTCTTCGTTGAGCAGCCGCGACACCAGCTTGGGGATATCGCGGGGATCGTTTTGCAAATCACCGTCCATCGTCACGATGACATCGCCGCGTGCCGCGTCGATGCCCGCTTGCATGGCGGCGGTTTGGCGAAAGTTGCGGCGCAAGGGCAACACCCTAATGTGAGCACCCACCTTGGCCGCGTGCTCAGCCAAGATGCGGGGCGTGCCATCGCGGCTGCCGTCATCCACCACGATCAACTCCCAGGGCTGCGGGTAGGCACTGAGCGCGCTTTGCACCGCATCGATCAGCGGGCAAGCGCTCTCGCGCTCGTTGTACATGGGCACCACCACCGACAAACGGTGTGGCGGCAGCGAGGGCATCACCTCTTCGGAGTCGTACAAATGAGAGGTGTCAGTCGTGGTCTGAGTCATGCCCTCTATTGTGCCGCCAATGGGCGCCATTCGTCCCCCGTGAGACGGCGGCGGAACGGCGCGCGCGCGCGCCGAGGCACTCAGATGGGATCACTCAGATGGGATCAATCAGAAGGTGTCGTTCAGTTGTGTCGGCGCAGGTCTTGGCTGCTCCACCCCAGCACGCGCGCGATGGTGGCCGAGACGACGGTGACCATCAGCATCAACAGGTGCACGGCCAGCGCCGATGCGGCCACTTCGGCCCAGGGCAATGC
>JALQVJ010000339.1 GCA_023260355.1 Burkholderiaceae bacterium
CATCGAGCAAGGTTGGTGGAGGATCATAAAAAAGCGGGTGAATTGGCCAAAGCGCTGGCCCGTAAAAATTGGGTACATTCAGTCGAGCCATGCGAAACCAATATTGTGATTTTTACTTTGGATGAATCGCTGATGGACTGCATCAGCCAAGCCGATGGCAGTTTGCGCCCCATCAAAGGCGGTAGCCCCTACAACATGGCGCGTGCCGCCTGCCTGCAAGGCGCGCAAGTTGAATATTTGAACCCGCTGTCATCCGATGTGTTCGGCGTGCAATTGCGAGAGCAATTGATCCATGACGGCGTCGCCGTGTGCCCGACGCCTAGCCGTCTGCCCACATCTTTGGCGGTGGTGAATGTACAAAATGGCCAGCCCAGTTACGGCTTCTATCGAGAAGGCATCGCTGACCGCGACTACTCGGCAGACGACATCTTGGCTGTCCTCAGTGGGGCGAATCCGGGCATCTTGCACACCGGCTCGTTGCTGCTCATTCCGCCCGAGCACACCAAGGTTCTGGCAGTGTTGCGCGGCGCCAAAGCCATGGGTTGGGTGATCAGCGTCGACGTGAATATGCGCCCCAGCGTCGCGCCTGACCTGCAGGCCTACAACGCGGCAGTTGAAGAGATCATCGGCGTGGCGGATTGGCTGAAGGCCAGTGACGAAGATTTGGCCACCTTGGGCTATGCCGCCCACACCCTGGCAGACGCACCGACCATGGCCGATGCGTTGATGCAACGCGGGGTCAGCCGCTTGGCCCTGACGTACGGCGGTGACGGCGCATACCTGCGCATCGGTTCAGCGGCGACCCAAAGACCAGTGCCCCAAGTGGACGTGGTCGACACCGTGGGCGCGGGCGATACGTTCTGGGGCAATTGCGTGGCCATGTGGTCGGGCATGACGCCAGTGGACGCCGAAGCCCAAGCGGACGCCACGCTGAGACATGCCATGCTGGCGGCGGCCATCAACTGCACGCGCCAAGGCTGCCAACCCCCGACCTATGCAGAGGTATTGGCTGGGTTGTGAGCTCGGCTTGACGGGTGTTGCCTACCCCGCAGTCAACCAGCGCTGGGGGCTTTCCAGCGCTGCACCCCTCTGTCATCGCCTCAGCCGTGCAGCAGCCGCCGTGCAACCATAGCCGTGCGGCGGTAACCGGCAGCAAACCGGTTGTTTGTCAGGCGCGCGGGACCGATGCAACACCCACGCGCCAAGGTCTTCGCTGGGATCAGTGCCAGCACACCCACCCAAGTCGTGGTGCATGCCGGCGTGGTCGAGGCGCTGCGCCAATCAGCCCATTCGGCACCGCACGAGACATGAAACCGATTGGTAACCGATTTCCCAAAAAACACCAAAATTTCTGTAACTTGATTACACTTTGCAGAT
>JALQVJ010000105.1 GCA_023260355.1 Burkholderiaceae bacterium
GACCCACGTCGACCCAAGTGTCACCGATTTGACCCGCCCGAATCTTGCCTCGAAAACCACACCTGCCTGCTCTGAGAGAATCGCCCCATGATCGAAATACTTTGGGTAACAACGCCATTTTTTGCCTTGATTTTGGCGGGCTATTGGGCAACAAAATCGGGTCGCTTGAGCCTTCAGGCCATCCCCGGTCTGAATAATTTTGTGCTCTATTTCGCACTGCCCTGCATGCTGTTCAGATTCGGTGCAACCACGGATATGGTCTCGGTGTTCAATCCGACGTTGGCCGTTCTCTATATTGCAGTCAGTCTTTGTGTCGTCATCACAGCCATTGGCCTCACGCTGAGTTCGCGGATGGGGTGGAATGACGCGGCGCTCGGTGCGCTGGTGGCTGCGTTCCCCAACTCTGGCTTCATGGGGGTGCCTTTGCTCATCGGATTACTGGGCACCTCGATGGCATCCCCCGTCATCCTGTCCATCACTATCGACATGATTTTGACGAGCTCGTTGTGCATTGCGCTCTCAAGACTCGACGGACATGGACTGAGATCCATGGGGCCAGCCATAAAGAATGCGCTCAAGGGCGTTCTTGGTAACCCGATGGCTTGGGCGATTTTGTTGGGGGCCCTGTTTTCCGTGATGCAGCTGAAGCTACCCGCTCCGATCGAAAAAACAGTGTGGATGCTCGCAGAGGCGGCCTCTCCCGTGGCGCTGTTCACCATCGGCAGTGTTTTGGCTCGCGGACAGTTGCAGGCTCATGAGCGGCCCCAATCGGTGAGCGGCGTCTGGCCGATTGTGATCTTGAAGCTCGTGGTCCATCCGGCTTTGATCATGTTGCTGGGAATGTTGCTGATGCAACTGGGCGCCGATTTGACCTGGTCGAGTTTGGTGGCTTTGGTGTTGGTGGCGGCATTGCCGAGCGCGTCCAATGTGTCATTGCTGGCGGAACGGTTTGGTGCCGACAATTTGCGGATCGCACGGATTATCTTGATCACCACCGTGATTGCATTTTTCACGTTCAGCGGATCGGTATATTTGTTGACCCGTGCCACGTAGCCCATAAGCCCCCGCGAGGTCCTGGGGCGTGATCAAATCGACAAGGGGTCAACATCAATCGCCCACCGATTGATCCGGCGCCTGCTGGCACTCGTTTGAAGTGCAAACTGAACCTGCGCTAGCAGTTGCAACAGAGCCGGACGGGCGGGTGCTTCAAGCAGCCATTGCGCGCGTTCGACGTTGGCGACCCGAGCGGTGGTCATCGGAATCGCTGGGTATGACGTGATGCCTAGCGCTATTGCCTCAGTGGCGACGGCCTGTGCCGCGTCGTTCAAAAAGCCTTGGGCAATTTCTTGTGTCTTTGCTTCAGCGCGAACCAGTGCGTGATGTACGAATGGGGGGAGTTGCGCGCTTTCGCGTTCTTGAAGTTGTCGCTGTGCGAATCCTGCAAAGTCATGATTTGCCAGCGCCTCAAACAAGGGGTGTTCGGGTATCCAGGTTTGAATCCACATTTCGCCATGGCGGCTGAGTTCGCGATCGCGACCGGCTCTGCCCCCCGCTTGCATCAGCAGGGCAAACAATCGCTCTGGCGCTCTGAAGTCGCTCGCATACAAAGCGCCATCGGGGTTGATGGCTGCAACGAGGGTGATCCGGCGGAAGTCGTGCCCTTTGGCGATCATTTGAGTCCCCACCAGCACGTCGACTTCGCCCGCGTGCATGGCTGCCAATTGCGTTTCGAGCGCTTGCGCATTCGGCGCTGTGTCAGCATCGAGGCGACCAACGCGCAATGGATGCCCAGAAGGAGTCAGACAGGATTCCAGAGCATGAACCAAATGTTCTTGTACCTGTTCTGTGCCTTTGCCGATTGGCTCGATGTCCACCTCGCCGCAGTCAGGGCACGCATGGGGTACACGTTGAACGAAGCCGCAATGGTGGCATCGCAGCGTCCGATCTCGTTTATGGAACACCTGAAATACGCTGCAGTTGGGACATTGACTCTTCCAGCCACACGAACCACAAGACAGCACAGGCGCGAAGCCCCGCCGATTCAGCAGCAGCAAACTTTGCTCACCCTTCAACGCGCGCTGCTGTATGGCTTCCAACAATGGCGCAGCAATCACAGTGCCTTTGTGTTGTCGCTGCATGTCGACCATGCGCAGCCGAGGCAATGATGCGCCACCGATGCGCTGCGTCAACGCCACTTTCTGGTAGCGGCCTAGCAAAGCAGCATTCCATGTTTCAAGTGATGGGGTCGCTGAGCCGAGAACAACCGTGCAAGGGTGAAGCCTCTTGGACTGGTGGGCTCTGAAAACGGCCAAGTCTCGCGCCGAAAAGCGGGCGCCTTCCTGGCTCTTGTAGCTGGCGTCATGCTCCTCGTCGACGATGATCAATTGAAGCTGAGGGAGACTGGCGAAGATCGCCATGCGCGTACCAAGCAAAATCCTGCAGTGTCCCAAATGCGCTCGCAGCCAATGGTGCAAGCGCAAAGCAGGCGTCAACCCGCTGTGCATGGCGCAGACATGTTGCGCGCCAAAACGCGCTTCAAACTGCCGGATGAGTTGCGGTGTTAGATTGATTTCGGGGACCAACACAAGGATTTGTGCCGTCGGATCGGCAATCAGACAGGCTTGCGCCGCGCGCAAATACACCTCGGTCTTGCCGCTGCCTGTGGGGCCGAACAGCAGGATCGGTTGCGTGCTGTTTTGGATCGCCTCAACGGCTGCGACCTGTTCCTGAGTCAAATGAGGCTGCGGCCCTAAATCGGCCTGTGCGGACCATGCATCAATTGGAACGATTTTCTTCAGTCGCCGCGCCAATTGCCTGTCGTCCAGGCCCTTGAGACTGGCGGGCAGTGCATTGAGCGCAACCTCGCCTTCAGCCCGCTGGTAATAGCGGGCAGTGAATCTCGCCAAGTTCAGCCAATCTGCCGGCAGCGGCGGTAGACCGCTCAGCACGCCAGCAATCGATTTGAGATGTCCGGTGTCCAGATGCTCGGGAACGGCCGTTTGGGTTTCAACCACGATGCCTGTGGCGAGCCGTTGACCGATCGGCACTCGCACGAGAGTTCCGGGCACCAGCGGCTCAGGGTGCGAATACGTGAGCACGTTGCTCAGCCCGCTGTAGTTGGGCACGTTGACCCAAACGCCCAACCAGGTGGTCACCGCGCGGCTCCTCGATCGCAGGAGCGAAGCGTTGCAAGGAGTGATTTCATAGCCAATTGCAGTGCTTTTTCAATGTTCGTTGGCTAAATCCAGGCTAAGTGTTTGATTTTTCGAGGCTAAATCAAGTCATCCAAAATTTCTGTGGATAACTTTGTGGGAAACCCAAGGGACTTGTCTTTGAATCGTTTAAATATCAAGAAATTGTTGAATTGATGAAAAATTAAGCAAAAAAAGATCTATGAAAATCAATGTCTTAGACAGATTAAAGCGCCTGAGACGAAAAAATGCATCAGCGAAGCAGGTTCATGTCGATGCGCCAAAAATGTGCACAAGTGAGACCGCCGAGGACTCATTTGTGGCAAAAATTGGCGCCTCATTCCCGCTTTTCTCTTCAGCGACGCATTTGTCGTGA
>JALQVJ010000260.1 GCA_023260355.1 Burkholderiaceae bacterium
GGATCAGCAGTGTCGATCAGGATCTCATCACCGCGAACGGCGGCGAGCACGCTGTCCAGGCAACATCGAAATCGAGGAGCGTCTGCGTGCCTACATGCGTTGGAACGCGATGGCAATGGTCGTCAAGGCGAACCGCCACAACCCTGAGGACGGCGGCGACCTTGGTGGACACATTGGCTCATTTGCTTCACTGGCGCACATGTTTGGCGCAGGATTCAATCACTTTTGGCATGCTGAGAGCGAGCAACATGGTGGTGACTGCGTCTATTTTCAGGGCCACGTCGCCCCCGGGATCTACGCGCGCGCATACCTGGAGGGGCGCCTCACTGAAGAGCAACTGCTCAACTTCCGCCAAGAAGTCGACGGCAATGGCCTGTCCAGCTACCCCCACCCCAAGTTGATGCCCAATTTCTGGCAGTTCCCCACTGTCTCCATGGGCCTCGGCCCACTGATGGCGATCTATCAAGCTCGCTTCCTCAAGTATCTGCACGCCCGTGGTATCGCGGACACCAGCAACCGCAAGGTTTGGGTGTTTTGTGGCGACGGTGAGATGGATGAACCCGAGTCTCTGGGTGCGATTGGCCTGGCCGCCCGTGAGAATTTGGATAACCTGGTGTTTGTCATCAACTGCAACTTGCAACGATTGGACGGACCTGTGCGCGGCAACGGCAAGATCGTTCAGGAGTTGGAAGGGGAGTTCCGAGGTGCTGGATGGAATGTCATCAAGTTGCTGTGGGGGTCGAATTGGGATCCTCTATTGGCGCGCGACAAGGAAGGCGCCTTGCGCAAACTGATGATGGATGTCGTCGATGGCGACTACCAAGCCATGAAGGCTTTTGATGGCGCTTTTGTGCGCGAAAAGTTCTTTGGTCGTGACCCACGCACGGCAAAGATGGTTGAGAAGATGAGTGACCAAGAGTTGTGGGAATTGCGCCGGGGCGGTCACGACCCCCAAAAGGTCTACGCCGCCTACCACGCTGCAGTGAATCACAAAGGGCAACCCACAGTGCTGTTGATCAAGACCGTCAAGGGTTTTGGCATGGGGAAAGCCGGTGAGGGTCGCAACACGGTGCACCAAACCAAGAAGCTGACTGACGAGGATATTCGCCATTTCCGCGATCGCTTCAATATCCCCGTGCCCGACAGCGAGTTGTCAAAGTTGCCGTTCTACAAGCCAGCCGACGATACCCCAGAGATGAAGTATCTGCACGAGCGCCGGCAGGCACTGGGCGGCTATTTGCCCCAGCGCCGCACGCAGGCAGATGAAAGCTTCACCGTGCCATCGCTTGAGACCTTCAAAGCTGTGTTGGAGCCGACGGCGGAGGGGCGCGAGATTTCGACCACGCAAGCCTATGTGCGTTTCTTGACGCAACTGCTGCGAGACAAGGCTTTGGGTCCACGGGTCGTGCCAATTTTGGTGGACGAGGCCCGAACCTTCGGTATGGAGGGCCTGTTCCGCCAGATCGGGATTTACAACCCCTTGGGGCAGCAGTACACCCCGGTCGATAAAGACCAGGTCATGTACTACAAAGAGGACAAGGCGGGGCAGATTCTGCAAGAGGGCATCAACGAGGCCGGCGGCATGAGCAGCTGGATCGCCGCGGCGACCAGCTACAGCACGTCGAACCGGATCATGATCCCGTTCTACGTCTACTACTCGATGTTCGGCTTCCAGCGCGTGGGTGACCTGGCCTGGGCGGCGGGCGACATGCAGGCGCGCGGCTTCCTGCTCGGGGGCACCAGCGGGCGTACGACGCTCAACGGCGAGGGCCTGCAGCACGAGGATGGCCACTCGCTGCTTCTCGCTGCGACTAACCCGGCCGTCGTCGCCTACGACCCGGCCTTCGGCTACGAGCTCGGGCACATCGTCAAGGACGGCCTGCGCCGCATGTACGGCGAATCACCC
>JALQVJ010000226.1 GCA_023260355.1 Burkholderiaceae bacterium
ATTCGCGCGGTACCGGAGACCTTGGCCCAAGGCAACGCGGTCGATTTAGCGCACAGCGTGCTCGCCGAATTGTCACAACACGACGCCAGTACCGTGTTAACCCGCGCCCAAAACGAATTGCTGGCGACCATGGCCTGTCATGGGGCGGTGCGGGCCAACCGCATGTTGACCCTCACGGAGATGAATGCCCTGTTGCGCCAGATGGAGGTCACCGAGCGCAGTGACCAGTGCAACCACGGGCGACCCACGTGGCGACAACTTGATATGAAAGATTTAGACCGCCTCTTTTTGCGCGGTCGCTGATTGCATGGCGCGCCAACACACCACCAAGACACATCCCCAACATATGGTGTGGTTGCTTTCCCTGCTGATGGGATTGCAGCCCGTGGGGACGGATTTTTATTTGCCGTCTCTGCCATCTCTGGTTGCAGACCTGGGCGCCAGCATGACGCAGGGGCAGCTCACCTTGACCGCCATGCTGATGGGGTTTGGGACGTCTCAGCTGTTGTGGGGGCCAGCCTCCGATCGGTTTGGGCGTCGCATCACTTTGCGCCTCGGATTGATCTTGTTCGCGCTGGCAGCACTGTGCAGTGCGTTGGCCCCCACCGCAGAGGTATTGCTGGTGTTGCGCGTGCTCCAAGGCGTGGGCATGGGCGGCGTTGTGGTCAACGCGCGCGCCATCGTGCGTGACCATTACAGCGCCGATGAGGGGCCCCGGGCCATGAGCAAGGTCATGACCGGCTTGGGCGTCTTTGCCTGTGTGAGCGGCCCCATTGGTGGCGTCATCGCGCAGTGGCTGGGGTGGCGCGCGGTGTTGCTCGCAGTCAGCGCCATCGTGTGCGTGGCGCTTTGGCAGGTTTGGGTGAGATTCGAAGAGACGTTGCTCGAGCCCAATCCCCGCGCCATCGACCTTGGGGATATGGCCAAGAGTTGGGCCCAAGTCCTGACTCATTCGCAGTTCTGGGCATTCACGCTGCAATCCATTGCGACGTTTTTCGGTCTTTTCTTGTTTCTGGCCACGTCTTCATTCATCGTCACCGAAGTCATGCACGAGACGCAATGGTTTTACGGACTGATCATGTTCAGCATGTCAGCGTCGTACATTGGCGGGACTTTTTTGTGCCGCGCCCTGATGGCAGGAAGCGGCCTGCAAAGCACTGTGAAATGGGGCGGCGTGCTGTCCGCGTCAGGAGGTGTCGCGATCGCCGTGGGCCACATCTGGGGGGATACCCACTTGGCATGGCTGTTGTTGCCGGTGTACCTCTATGCGGCCGGCCACGGTATCCACCAGTCCGTCGGCCAAAGTGGATCTGTCGCCCCGTTCCCGCGCATGGCTGGCACGGCCGCAGCGTTGAGTGGCTTTTTACAAATGGCTTTTGCTTTTCTTGGCGGGGCATGGATCGGACCGCGCATGAGCGATCCCAGCGCTGTCCTGGCGTGGGGCATGTTGGGCTCAGGCATCGCCCTCTTTGCGATCACCTGGGGGTTGATTCCGCGCATCACGCCTGAGCGCCCAACCTTGGTGGTCGCCACGCGAACGGCCAGGCGCTAGGAACGGATCGTGGCTGCACCACTGTTGTTGATCGCGGGCCCCACCGCCACTGGCAAAACAGCGGCGGCCTTGGCATTGGCCCGTTTGACCCCTATCGAAATCATCAGTGTGGACTCAGCCTTGGTCTATCGCGGCATGGATGTTGGCACAGCGAAGCCAACAACAGCCGAGTTGGCCGCCGTTGCGCACCACTTGATCAATACCCACGACCCACTCGACACCTACAGCGCTGCGGACTTTATGCGCGATGTTGAACCACTCATCACAGCGATCCAGCAGCGGGGGCATCGGCCGGTGCTGGTGGGCGGCACGATGTTGTACTTCAAGGCATGGCTTGATGGGCTCGACGATATCCCCAGCGCCGATCTCGCGGTGCGCGCGCGCATCGACGCCACCGCTGCCGCGTTGGGCTGGCCCGCCATGCACCAAAGGCTGCGCGAGGTCGACCCCGCAGCCGCTGAACGCTTGAGCCCCAATGACGCGCAACGCATCAGCCGCGCGCTGGAAGTGTTCGAGAGCAGTGGCCAACCTTTGTCGAGCTTTCAGCGCGGTCAGGGCCAGTCCCAGTGGCACCGGGTTCATATGATCAGCCTCGAGCCAACGCAACGCGCTTGGCTGCACGAGCGCATTGGGCAGCGCCTGGCATTGATGATGGCTCAGGGATTCGCCGCTGAGCTCGATGCGCTGCGCGGCCGTGGCGACTTGCACGCGGGCCTGCCCTCCATGCGGTGTGTGGGCTATCGGCAGGGCTGGGAGGCACTCGACACCCACGGCCAATGGACCAACACAGCTCGAGCAGAGTGGCTGGAGCGTGCCGGTGCGGCGACGCGTCAGTTGGCCAAGCGACAGCTCACTTGGCTGCGCAGCATGGGGCAGCGCCAGGTGATTGCCGCAGACGAAGGCGGCGTTGAAGCGCAAGTGATGGAAGCCGCTCGGCGCCTTTGGCAGCTCTGAACGGCGGGGCGTGTGCGCTGGCATCGCAGCGCCCCTCGCCCCACAGTTGGGGCTCAGTTTTCGCTGGCGGGGTCGCGGCTCATCAGGCGCTGAAGCGCCTCTTTGGGGCTGATCTGCCCATCGAGCAAGGCGACCACGGCCGAACTGATGGGCATATCAACACCCAGACTCTGCGCACGGTGCACCACGGTGCGGGCACTGTAAACACCCTCGGCAACGTGACCGAGTGACTGGACGGCTTCGTCGAGCTTCATCCCTTGCGCCAACAACCCGCCCACTTTTCGGTTGCGAGACAAATCGCCGGTCGCTGTCAGCACCAAGTCACCAAGACCCGACAGCCCCATGAACGTGTCACGGCTGGCGCCCAAGGCTTCACCCAAGCGCGACATCTCAGCCAGCCCTCGAGTGATCAAGGCGGCACGCGCGTTGAGCCCGAGTTGCAGGCCGTCACACAAACCGGTTGCGATCGCCAGCACATTCTTGACCGCGCCACCGACTTCGACGCCGACCCAATCTGCATTGCCGTAAACCCGCAAGTTGCCGTGGTGCAGCGCTTGTACGAAGGCGGCTTGAACGGCGGCATGAGGACTGGCAGCCACCAGCGCGGTGGGTTGCTCGCGCCCTACTTCTGCGGCAAAGCTCGGGCCACTCAATACGCCAGCCTTGATGCGCGGGGCCACAGCGTGGCAGACCTCGTGCGCCATCAGCCCCAGCTCACCAGCCGCAGTTGGGGCCTCAAAACCTTTGCAAAGCCAGGCCACGGGCGCAGCCGTGCCCTGCAACGCAAGGAGCGTCTCCCGCAGGCCCGACATGGGTGTGCCGATCACAATTGCATCAAATGCATCGGCGCGTTGAG
This sequence comes from Burkholderiaceae bacterium, assembly GCA_023260355.1. Lineage (GTDB taxonomy): Bacteria > Pseudomonadota > Gammaproteobacteria > Burkholderiales > Burkholderiaceae_C > RS62. The sequence goes on from JALQVJ010000226.1 coordinate 3,363, forward strand.
CCGACTCCGCCAAGGGGCCCGACACCACCTCCATCGTCTTGGGGAACTGAACGCCCGGCAAGTACTTTGCATTGGCGCGCGCTGAGGCCATCTCATTGGCTTGGGTGGGCGTGCGAGCCCACAAGGTGACCTCATGGCGGTGCGCAGCATGGACGGCGACTGCCGTGCCCCATGCCCCTGCCCCAATGACCCACAGCTTCATCGTCTTTGTCAGATCAGGCGTTGCCCGCCGCTTCCATTTGGCGCTGCTCGTACATGGCCTGGAAATTGATTTCACTCAGGTGGACTGGCGGGAAACCAGCGCGGTTGATCAAATCAGCCACATTGGAGCGCAAGTAGGGGTAGACGATCTGGGGGCAAGCCACACCCATCACTGGGTCCAACTGCTCTGGCTCAAAGCCACTGATTTCAAAAATTCCGGCCTGCTTACACTCGACCAAGAACACGGTTTTTTCACCGACTTGGGTGTGCACGGTCGCTGTCACGCAGACTTCATACACACCTTCAGCGAGAGCCTGGCCTTCGACGCCGAGCTGGATATTCACGCTGGGCTCCGTTTGCTCCAAGAAGATTTGAGGCGAGTTGGGCTGCTCGAGCGACGCGTCCTTGAGGTAGACACGCTGGATTTGGAAAACGGGTTGTGTGGCTTCTGACATGTTGATCAACTCGATGTGTAGCGTTCAAAAAAAAGCCCCAGCGGGAACCCGTGGGGCCTGGTCAGACGCAATTATGGCAGGTCAACCTGACCTGCAAAAAACGCAAGCTGCCTTAAGCGCTGAGCATAGGCAGCAGCTTGCCGCTGCGGTCTAACGCCATCAAGTCATCACAGCCGCCCACATGCACCCCACCAACGAAAATTTGCGGCACTGTGCGCCGGCCGGTCTCGTTGATCATGGTGTCGCGCGCGCCCGGGATCAAATCGACCCGGATTTCTTCAATATCCATCACCCCATGGTGATCCAACAGCGCCTTGGCCCGCACGCAATATGGGCAGGTGGCGGTCAAGTACATGCGAACTTTGGCCATTTATGCTCCGAACTTTTCAGTCCCCGTATTCTCAGCCTTTGCTCACGGGCATGTTGGCAGCACGCCAAGCACCCATGCCGCCCGCTAGGGAATAGGCGTTGTCATACCCCAGTTTTTTGGCAACGGCGACGGCACGGCCGGAGCGCATCCCGGAGGCGCACACCAAAATCAATGGCAGCTGCTTGTTCTTGACGGCGCCTTCCAACTGCTTCTCCAGCTGCGAGAGAGGCACATTGCGCGCACCGCCCACGTGGCCGTTGGCAAACTCGTTGGGTTCGCACACATCGATGACCACCGCCTTCTCGTGGTTCATCATTTGCACGGCTTTCATGGGTTGCACGGTGGCCTTGCCACCGCCGCCCATGGCTGGCCACATCAGCATGGCACCCGAGACCACGGCGATCACAATCAACATCCAGTTTTCAGTCAAAAATTCCACGAACAACCTCTTTCTTGATGGGAGCGGTTCCACGATCAAAACGCCGCAAGAGCCCTGCCAGCCCGAGATTCTAAAATGCTTGCGTGGCGCTTTTGCCCGCCCAAGGGTACAAGCCCCCTCAAACGGCCCTTTTTTTCACTCAACAAGCGATTGCAATATGTACAAACTGGTGCTCATTCGCCACGGCGAATCAACGTGGAATCTTGAAAATCGATTCACCGGCTGGACCGATGTCGATCTCACGCCCACAGGAATCAACCAAGCCAAGGCGGCCGGACAGGTGCTCAAAGCCGAGGGCTATGAATTTGACTTGGCCTACACGAGTGTGCTCAAACGCGCCATCCACACCCTGTGGTACGCCCTGGACGCAATGGACTGCACGTGGCTGCCCGTCATGAAGAGCTGGCGCCTCAACGAGCGCCACTACGGCGGATTGCAGGGCCTGAACAAAGCAGAAACCGCCAAAAAATACGGTGACGAACAAGTGCTGGTTTGGCGGCGCAGTTACGACACGCCGCCGCCCGCGCTCGACGCCAGTGACGAACGGTGTGAACGCAGTGACCGCCGGTACGCACGCCTGAATCCCACGGACATCCCTCTGACCGAGTGCCTCAAAGACACCGTGGCCCGCGTGATGCCCTTTTGGAACGAGTCTATGGCGCCAGCGATCAAGGCAGGCAAGCGCATCGTGGTGGCGGCTCACGGCAACAGCATCCGCGCGCTGGTCAAGTATCTGGACAACATCAGCGACGATGACATCGTCGGCCTGAATATCCCCAATGGCGTGCCACTGGTGTATGAGTTGGATGCGGATTTGCGCCCCATCCGCCACTACTACTTGGGCGACCAAGACGCCATTGCACAAGCTGCAGCGGCGGTGGCCAATCAGGGCAAAAAGTAATCCAGCAGCTTCCCCACGCCGCGTGGGGAAGCGCGCGCCGGTTGCAGCGTCATCAATGCCAAGGCGTGTATAGTCTCTGAGGATCAAAAAAGGGAGTTGATTCGATGGTTCGCAAATGGAAAGTCGCGGGATGGATTTCGGTGGGCGTGCTCGCTGGAGTGCTGGGCACCGTGCAATTGCAAGCTATCGCGAGAAGCGACAAGGTCGCGTTGCCACTGCAAGAACTCCAGCAGTTGGCTTCAGTTTTCGGAATGATCAAATCCGACTACGTCACGCCTGTCGATGAAAAGAAGCTCATCACGGATGCCATCTCTGGCATGGTGACTGGGCTGGACCCCCACTCCGCCTACTACGACGCCAAAGAGTGGAAGGCCTTTCGAGAGGGCACGTCTGGTAGCTTCGTTGGCGTTGGCATCGAAATCACCATGGAAGACGGCTTGGTGAAAGTGGTCTCCCCTATTGAAGACTCTCCCGCGGCCAAAGCTGGCCTGCAAACCAACGACTTGATCACCAAAATTGATGACACGCCTGTCAAAGGCATGAGCATCACGGAGGCGGTCAAACGCATGCGCGGTGAGCCCAAGACCCGAGTGGACTTGATGATCTTGCGCCGGAGTGAGAATCGCAGTTTTTCGGTCACGATCATTCGTGAGCAAATCAAAACCGTCAGTGTGAAGTCGAAAATGGCTGAGCCTGATTACGGCTGGATTCGCATCTCGCAGTTCCAAAACCGCACCACCGAGGACTTTGCCAAGCACCTCGAGCAGCTCCATGCCACCAACCCGAGGATGAAGGGCTTGGTCCTGGACCTGCGCAACGATCCCGGCGGCTTGTTGACTGCTGCAGTTGCGGTGACCTCTGCTTTTGTCGCCGATGACGTGACCGTGGTCAGCACCAATGGACAGCTGGAAGATAGCCGCTTCGTCTACAAAGCTGCGCCGCAGTACTACACGCAAGGGGCCGATCCGATAGGCCAGCTCCACGAGCGAACCAACAATTTTTACAAGAAAGTGCCTCTGGTCGTCCTCGTGAACGAGGGATCGGCCTCCGCCAGTGAAATCGTCGCTGGCGCACTGCAAGACCACAAACGCGCGACGATCATGGGCAACCAAACCTTCGGCAAAGGGTCCGTGCAAACGGTGCGCCCCCTGGGCAAAGAAGCCGGTATCAAATTGACCACAGCGCTGTACTACACGCCAAGTGGTCGCTCGATTCAAGCCAAGGGTATTGAGCCAGACGTCTGGGTCGATGAGACGCCTGAGGGCAACCTGTTGGCGGCGCTGGGGACGCGAGAGGCTGATTTGGACAAGCACTTGAATGCGCCCACCAACGGCCAAGCGGAAAGCAACCGTGCCGCAGAAAAGAAACGCGAGGCCGATCGCGAGGCTGCACAAAAGAAGATCGAAGAGGCCCAGCGCTTGCACCCCAACGCGCGCTTGCTGCCAGCCTTCGGTTCAGCCGAGGACTTCCGGCTGCAGCAGGCCGTGCGGTTCCTCCAAGGCAAACCTGTGAAACGCAGCGCAAGTTTGAAAGCCAGGCCCGCTGAGTCTGCGCAGGCCGACTGATCTGCGGACTGAGTCAGCATGGACGACGCCCAACTGCTGCGCTATTCGCGACATATCTTGTTGCCGGAGATCGGGGTTGAAGGGCAAACGGCGCTGCTCAATGCCCATGCGCTGGTGATCGGAGCAGGTGGATTGGGCAGTCCCGCTGCGCTGTATTTGGGCAGCGCTGGGGTCGGGCAAATCACGCTGGTCGATCACGACACTGTTGATTTGACCAACCTTCAGCGGCAAATCGCGCACACCACGGATCGCATTGGACAGCCGAAGGTGACCTCTGCGGCGAGCGCGCTGCAGGCCATCAACCCAGAGATTTCAGTCCACGCCGTGGCGGGTCGCGCCACGGTTGCATGGCTCGACGATTACCTTGGGCGGGTGGATATTGTGCTGGACTGCACCGACAACTTCGAAACGCGGCAATGGGTCAATGCAGCCTGCGTGAAACACCGCAAACCCCTGGTCTGGGCTGCCGCCGTGCAAATGGACGCCCAATTGGGGTTCTATGCCCCGGAGATCGCCGAGAGTGCGTGCTACGCCTGCGCCTTCCCGCCTGAAGTCGGGGCAAGCGATGCCAATTGCGCAACCATGGGCGTCCTCAGTCCTCTAGTGGGTGCGATCGGCAGTTTGCAAGCGGCCATGGCGATTCAATGGCTTGCGCGCTCAACGAACAGCGGCGACGCGGTCAATCCATTGGCAACCGTGCCCTTGAACGGTCGCATGTTGATGGTCGATTTGAGGCATTGGGGCTTTGACAGCATCAAAGTGCAACGGCGCGCTGCGTGCACGGTGTGCGCTGGATCGGCAACACAAGGCGCCTGAACGGATCGAGCTCGAGTGGATGGCCTGTGTGTTGAGACCCGCACGAGGACTCAGCGAAAGCACGGTCCGTGGCGTTTGCGAAATGCGCGTGGGTGTTCAGGCGCCTCGGCTTTGAAAACACCGCGATTGGCTTGGCGCGCCTTTTGCTCGAGTGCGATGTAGACGCTGGGCTGGCCTTTCCAAACATAGGCCCACGCCAAGCCCTGTTCAACCATTTGTGCGCCCACGTCTTGATTCTGATGCCACAAGACCACCAATTCTCGACCGTATTTGTCACGCCCAAAAGGTTGCACGCCAACGGTCGCGTTCAAAATGGTGTCTTTGAGAAATTGCCCCGACTCACGCCCCAGTGTTTGACACAACTCGGGCGCATCAATGCCAATGATGCGCGCTTTGATCCGCGGGGCTTGATCTCGACTCAGCGTCACGGTGTCGCCATCGAACACACGCGTCACCTTTGCGGTGTATGCAGCTTGGCTCGGGCGAGGCCAGCTGCTCGGCTCTGACGCACAGGCAATCCCCTGCGCGACGCACACGGCGAACCACAGCCCCAGCCACCTCGCCAGCATGAATTGAACGCCCTTGCCGGGTCAACTCCGTCCAATGATTGAGGCCGTCGCAATCAGCTCTTGCAGCATGGCTTGCGAGGCTTCACCAGAAACAGAGTAAGGGTCAAACGTCGGTGTCTCAGAGTACTTCAACATGATGGACGTGTTGACTCTGTTCAAGTTGACCAAGCCCATCGTCCACCCGCTGAATTGGCGCTCGGTGATTTCCTCGTAACGCAGCAACACCACGTCTTGGTGGCGAGGGTCGCGCAAGATCTGCGCGTATAGCTTGTTGATGGCTGCACGGCCGCCTTCGATGCACTGCATGAAGACGCCGTCGCCGTAGCACAAGATACCTGTGATGCCTTGGCCGGCATTGTGCGCACGCGCCACGCTCAGAATGCCATCTATGGCCTTTTGATCTTCCGGGTTCACAGCCCGGCTCACATAGAGCAATCGCACCAACATCATTGGCTCCTTGGAATCAGGGACAAAAATTCACGACGCAAGTTCGCATCTTTCAGAAACACACCGCGCATGATGGAATTGATCATCTTGCTATCCATGTCCTTGACACCGCGCCAGCCCATGCAGAAGTGGCTCGCTTCCATCACCAACGCCAACCCATCGGGCTGCGTCTTTTCTTGGATCAAATCGGCCAACTGAACGACGGCCTCCTCTTGGATCTGAGGGCGCCCCATGACCCATTCCGCCAGTCGGGCGTACTTGGACAGACCAATCACATTCGTGTGTTCGTTGGGCATGACACCGATCCAGACCTGACCAATCACGGGGCACAGGTGGTGGCTGCATGCACTGCGCACACGAATCGGGCCCACGATCATCAGCTCATTGAGGTGCTCTGCATTGGGGAACTCTGTGATTTCTGGGGGCGACACGTAACGGCCATTGAACACCTCCTTGAGGTACATCTTGGCCACGCGGCGCGCTGTGCTTTGCGTGTTGTGATCGTTTTCTGTATCAATCACCATACTGTCAAGCACGGCCTGCATTTTTTCGCTGACCTCGTCCAACAACAAATCCAATTCACCCGGTTCAATAAACTGCGCAATGTTGTCATTGGAGTGAAAGCGGTGGCCTTGGGCCTTCAGTCGCTGGCGAATCTTGACCGAAATCGGCACGCCTTCGTCTTCTTGAGTGCTCATGCACATGTCCTTTGTGAAATCAAGTATCAATGCTAACCGCAAATGGCAAATACCCTGAAATGCACTGGAAACGTGATCAATACCTCTTACCTGTGAGCACCAGCGCGAGTCGCATCAGTCCAAATGCCATCCAATCCCCACACTTGAGGCGCCAGGGTCTCAATCGCCAACTGCCCAAAGCAATGGCCTGTCCCTCCTC
>JALQVJ010000246.1 GCA_023260355.1 Burkholderiaceae bacterium
ATCTGGAAGTTCATCCCGAACGTCCCGGCGAAGAACGCCGCCACCATCACCAGCTTGAGGTCGGGGCGGCTGCGCACGTAACGGATCCCGTCCCGGATCATCCCCTTGCCGCGCGGTGCCCGCGGCACCGGCGAGAGCTCGTGCAGCTAGATCAGGATTTCCAGCGCAAACGCCGCGAGTTTCAAGAGGACTTGGCTGCTCGCAAGAATGAAGAGCTTCAAAAGGTCTTGGCCCGAGCCAACAATGTGATCAAAGACTTGGCAAAAAAGGGCAACTACGACGTGATTTTTCAGGATGTCGTTTACATCAACCCCAAGCACGATATGACACCTGCGGTGATCGCGGGGCTTGACTCCGCACCCTGAGGCAACCGAAGGCCAAGATGAGCGTCTCGATTGCCGCCATTGTTGATGCGCTGGGTGGGCAGTGCCTGGGCGACTCCGCTATTGAGATTGATGCAATCAAAAGCCTGAAGGATGCTGGCGAGCGAGATATTTCCTTCATCAGCCATGAGCGTTACAAGGCACAGTTGGAAACCACAAGGGCGGGTTGCCTGATCGTCGGTGACGCGCTTGCCGACCAGGCCAAAGTCCGCGGCGCATGCATCGTCACGCCCGATCCATATTTGTATTATGCAAAGTTGAGTCAGTGGTGGCGACGGCAATACGGGTCGCAAGTCCAATGCGGCGTCCACCCCAGCGCTTATGTTGCGGCGACCGCTCAAGTTGCAAATGATGCATGGGTGGGGCCATTTGCGGTGATTGAGGAGGGTGCTGTCGTCAAACGTGGAGCGCAGGTTGGCGCTCACGCGCATGTTGGCATTGCAGCGCAAGTTGGCGCCAACACCGTGTTGCATCCTCGGGTCACGATTGCTGATGGATGCTGCGTTGGGGATCGTTGCGTCGTCCATTCTGGCGCTGTGATTGGGGCAGACGGCTTTGGATTTGCGCCCCATGAAGGCGAGTGGATCAAAATTGAACAGCTCGGCAACGTGCGGATTGGCGACGACTGCGAAATTGGAGCCAATACTTGCATCGACCGGGGTGCGTTAGGCGACACCGTGCTCGGGCAGGGCGTCAAGCTGGACAATTTGATTCAGATCGGCCACAACGTCAAAATCGGCGATCACACAGCAATGGCTGGCTGTGCTGGTGTTGCGGGCAGCGCAACCATTGGCGCGCATTGCACGGTAGGCGGGGGTGCGGTCGTGTTGGGCCATCTGTCGCTTGCAGATCATGTCCACATATCTGCCTCCAGTGTGGTGATGCGCTCGATCCACAAGGCTGGCCACTACAGCGGCGTATTCCCCTTGGATGACAATAGCCAATGGGAAAAAAATGCGGCGACGCTCAAACATCTGCATCAGTTGCGTGAGAGATTAAGAGCACTCGAAAAACAGAAATGAGAAGAACATGATGGATATCCACGAAATACTCAAAAAGCTCCCGCATCGCTACCCGATATTGTTGGTCGACCGCGTGCTCGAAGTTGAGAAGGGCGCGCGCATCAAAGCAATCAAGAACGTCACCATCAACGAACCTTTTTTCAACGGGCACTTCCCACACCGGCCAGTGATGCCTGGCGTGCTGATGCTGGAGGCCTTGGCCCAAGCTGCGGCCCTGCTCGCTTTTGAGACGCTGGACGTGGTGCCAGATGACAACACTGTTTACTACTTTGCAGGTATCGATGCGGCGCGTTTCAAGCGCCCCGTAGAGCCGGGCGATCAACTGACACTCGATGTGTCTTTGCTGCGGATGAAAGCGGGCATCTTCAAATTCGCGGCCAAAGCCTGGGTTGGCGAAGAATTGGCGGTGGAAGCCGAGTTGATGTGCACGATGCGCAAAATCGCCTGAGCGTGCCTATGCCGTTGATTCACCCCACTGCGCTGATCGACTCTGCTGCTCAAATCGACAGCACGGTTGAAGTCGGCCCCTACACGGTCATCGGCCCTCACGTGCGCATCGATGCAGGAACACGAGTTGGTGCGCATTGCGTGATCGAAGGCCATACCACCATTGGTAAAAACAACCATATCTTCCAGTTCAACTCGCTGGGTGCCCAGCCACAGGACAAGAAATACGCCGGAGAGCCTTGCGAGCTTCGCATTGGTGACGGCAACACAATTCGTGAATTCTGTACGTTGAACATTGGCACCGCAGGTGACTCAGGCGTCACCCAAGTGGGGGACCACAATTGGATCATGGCCTATGTTCACCTGGCGCATGACTGCGTGGTCGGCAACCACACCATTTTCGCCAACAACAGCCAATTGGCCGGACACGTGCATGTCGGAGACTGGGTGATTTTGGGTGGCTTCACGGTGGTGCATCAGTTTGTGAAGATCGGTGCACACGCGATGACGGCGATGTGCTCGCTGTTGTTTGCCGATGTGCCCCCTTTTGTGATGGCGCAAGGGCAGCCAGCAGGTGCGCGATCGATGAACTTCGAAGGGCTGCGCAGGCGCGGTTTCAGCGCAGATGCAATTGCAGCAGTGAAATCGATACACAAGGCGCTTTACCGCGAGGGCAAAACGTTGGACGAGGCCAAAGCATCGATCCGTCAATTGGCCGATGCAGGCCCCGATCAAGC
>JALQVJ010000267.1 GCA_023260355.1 Burkholderiaceae bacterium
CAAGCCCGGCTGTAGATGTGCAGTCTGTTCCTCGTTTCAAGCAACACAGGTCGCGTCTGTCGACAGGAAAAGGTCGCCAAAGAAATCAGCATGCCAACACCGTTGACTTCGCGGGAAGTCCCTGTAGCGCCTTCATTCCAAAGTGCCGCTGGTTGCCCTTCTTGGTCTGGTGCATCTGCGGGTCGCGCTCGCCTTTGCTATTCTTGGTCGAGCTGGGTGCTGCAATCAGCGTGGCGTCGATGGCCGCGCCGTTTTTGAGCGGCAGCCCTTTGGCGGCCAGCGTGCTGTTGACGGTGGCCAGTATCTGCAGGCTGAGCTGGTGCTCTTCGAGCGGTGGGGAAAGCGCAGGATGCTCACGCGATCCGGAATGCGCTCGCTACCCGAGAGTCCTGCGAAGCCGCGGTACAGCGGCGTCTCGAACAGGGCCTCTTCCATGGCCAAGTCAGACAGGCCAAACCACTGCTGCAAGAAATGAATGCGCACCATGGTCTCGTGCGCAAACGGCGGGCGCCCTGTGCTGGCCACTGGCGAGGCCGCAGCAATCAGCGCAATGAGTTCTCGCCACGGCACCACCAACTCCATCTCGTCCAGGAACACAGCCTTGCGTGTGCGCCAGGTGCTCAGGTTCAGTCCCAGTTCTGCTTGTTTCTGCATGGCTTGATTGTTCCGCCACGCCGGCCCTCATGCCATCGGGGATTGCACGAAGTTTTGAACACCATCCCTAAGAAGGCACGATATTCCTTGCACGCAACTTCTCCTGAATGCCTCATGACGAATACACCTGCGAAGGAAGGTCTGCACGACCCGTTCTGGCACGTGAGTTGATTCGTGTGATCTCAGGTGAAGGCGATTGTGCTCGGTTCATTGCCGCAGAGGCGGGCCTCGCAGAGCCTTTATCGGATATCAAGATGCTGATCCACGTAAGCACCTCCGAGTATGCGGAGAGGACTGTCGACGCGGTTCTACTCACCCCAGAGTACCCTAGCCAACTCGCTCAACTGAACCAACAGGCTCAACAGAGGAGCCGCCCAGCTCAAGTGTGCTGGTCATGCACCTGAATCGCCCCGGGTTTCGTGGAGGCCGGTTGGTTTAAGTCAGGCCGCCACCATGGAGGACTGACTGGCGAGTTGCCGGTAGTAGTTTGCCTCAGCCTCTGCAGGAGGGATGTATCCGATGGGTCCGAGCAGCCGGTGATGGTTGAACCAGGACACCCATTCCAGCGTTGCCAGCTCCACCGATTCACGGGTTGGCCATGACCGGCGATGAATCACCTCGGCCTTGTACAGACCGTTGATGGTCTCGGCTAAAGCGTTGTCGTAGCTGTCGCCCTTGCTGCCCACCGAGGGCTCGATGCCTGCCTCTGACAGCCGTTCGCTGTAGCGAATGCTGACGTATTGCGACCCCCTGTCGGAATGGTGAATCAATGCGCCATCACGCTCGGGCTGCCGGGCATACAGCGCCTGCTCCAGGGCATCCAGAACGAAGTCCGTGTGCATGGAGGTACTGACCCGCCAGCCCACGATGCGCCGGGCATACACATCGATCACGAAGGCCACGTACAGCCAGCCTTGCCAGGTTGAAACGTAGGTGAAGTCCGAGACCCACAGCTGGTTCGGCCGCTCGGCCTTGAACTGCCGATTGACCCGATCCAGCGGGCAAGGGGCCTTCATGTCGCTGAGGGTGGTGCGCACCACCTTGCCCCGGCGCACGCCCTGCAAGCCCAGTCGCTTCATCAACCGCTCAACCGTGCAGCGGGCAATGACAACTCCCTCCCGGTTCATCTGTTTCCAGACCTTGTCGGCGCCGTAGACCCGCATGTTGGCTTGCCAGACGCGCTCAACGTGCGGCACCAGGGTGTCGTCACGCTGGGCGCGCGGGCAGCGCAGCTGGGGATTTCGCTGATGAGCAGCATGGCGCCAATAGCCTGACGGGGCGATCTGCAGCACTTTGCAGATCGACTCGACCCCGTAGGCCTGTCGATGCTGATCGACGAAGTTGTTCAGGACTTCAGACGGCGGTCGAGCTCCGCCTGGGCGAAAAACGCGCTGGCCAGCTTCAGGATCTCGTTGGCTTTGCGCAGCTCTTTGACCTCGCGCTCCAGCGCCTTCATCTGTTCACGTTCGGATGTCGTGATGCCGTCGCGCACGCCGGAATCGATCTGGTCTCGCTTGACCCATTCGTTGAGGGTCTGGGGCACGCAGCCGATCTTGGGGGCGATGGACTCGATGGTGGCCCACAGCGAGGGGTACTCGCCTCTGTGCTCACGCACCATGCGAACAGCACGCTCGCGGACCTCAGGTGAAAACTGGTTCGACTTCTTGCTCATGGCTCAATCCTCTCAGAGAAAAGAGCCTCCTCAAAACCCGGGGCGATTCATCTGGACGGCTGAGGGCTGGCTGTATGCGGCGGCGGTGATGGACCTGTACTCACGCCGCATCGTGGGGTGGTCGATGAGCGACACCATGCAGGCCAAGATGGTGAGCGACGCATTGCTGATGGCCCTTTGGCGACGCGGCAAACCCAGCTCGCTGATGCACCACTCGGACCAGGGCAGTCAATACACCAGCGACGACTTCCAGCAACTGCTCAAGGCACAGGGCATCACCTGCAGCATGAGCCGTCGCGGTGAGTGCTGGGACAACGCTGCGATGGAGAGCTTCTTCTCGTCGATGAAGACTGAACGGCTCAGCCGCAAGGTCTACCGGACAAGGGAAGAAGCCAGGTCCGACGTGTTCGATTACATCGAGCGCTTCTACAACCCGGTGCGCAAACACTCAAAGCTAGACTGACCTTGTCCCCGAAAAACGTACTCCATAGCCGAAGTTGAGAATGGATTCATGGAGCACGAAAGATGAGCAAGAAAGACGGATCGAATCGCCGAGCGCGGTACACGGTGGAGTTCAAGCTAGAGGCCGTCAGGCTGGTCAAGGCGGGGCAGGAAGCGTCCGTGACGGCGCGTGTGCTGGGGGTGCCCAAGCAGACGCTGAGCAACTGGGTGCGGCTGGCTGACACGGGTGCGTTGCAAGGCGCAGGTGAACGCCCGGTGAGTGCCGAGCAGATGGAGCTGGCGAGGCTGCGCGCGGAGCTGGCGCGTGTGAAGATGGAGCGCGACATCCTAAAAAAAGCGACGGCGTACTTTGCGAGGGAGTCGCTGTGAAGTACGCCTGGATTTTTCTGTTCCGCGCGATGTGGCCAATCACGTTGATCTGCGAGGTTCTGAACGTCAGTGTCAGCGGCTACTTCGAGCACCAGCGCAGGCGCGCGCAAGACCGGCCCAGCCTGCCCGGCGGGCGGCACAGCAACGAGGCGCTGCTGGCGCATATCCGAGCCATCCACGCCGAAGTCAAAGGCGAATACGGCTGGCCAAGGGTATGGAAGGAGTTGCTCGCGCGCGGCATCCGGGTGGGCAAAGACCGCGTTCAGCGGCTCATGAAGGCGCATGGCATCAAGGCCCGAGGCAAGAGAAAGTTTGTCGTCACCACCGACAGCAAACACAGCTTGCCAGTGGCGGGGTCTCCTCGTTTTCAGTGCAATAAGTGACGGTACGAAAAGCTAGCACTGGCGCGGAGGTGGTGTTGGTAGATCGTTGATTTCATTGACTTTCCTGTTCACTTTCAAATCTGCGATTCGTGGCGTCAAACCGTGGTCGGTTTCATCCATTGGTGCCAGTTATCGATGCATTTGGCCGCGAAGGCAGGATTTGGTCAGCATAGCGGTCAACCGGGAAGCGAAACACACCCCGCAAGTTGATGCTCTCCAGCCTGGTGGGCGCAATCTTCCCGATCAGTTCCGGTGGAATGACCTGGCGGCGGTTCGACCAGCGATCCAGGACCGCCTGCATCTGTGAGGTATTCCACGCCATCACGATGTTGGCCATCAGGCTCAACGCATCGGCCACAGCCTGCATTTCATCGACACGTTTGGCCTGCGCCGGGCTGATCCGGCCGGTATAAATGGCGCGCTTGAGGGCGTTAACAGCCTCGCCCCGATTGAGCACCCGGCGCAACTCGTTCCTGAAAGCGTCCTTGACAAAGTAGTCAGCCAAAAACGCCGTACGCAGCAACCGCCCCAATTGCACGCCAGCCTCATAGATTGGATCGCCCTGGGCGGCAGAACCGAACCGCGCAAGAGCTGCCACCGCACTGGCATGTCCGCTCATGACCGAGGCTGCCAGGTGCACCAGACTATCCCAATGCTTTTCGATCAAAGCGACGTCGACATTGGCTTCGCACACCGCAGCGATTTCTGCGGGCACTTTGGTGCCGCGTGGCACAAAGAGGTGGCGCTGTTTGAGTTCCTTCAACCGCGGGCAAAGATCAAAACCAAGCAAACGGGCATGTGACATGGCAAAGTCGGTGTAGCCATGGGTATCCACAGCAAGCTGGCTGGTCTCCAGCTTTTCTTGGCGGATGACACCTTCAATGGCCACGCCCGCCTGGCGCTCATTGAGCACAAAGGGCTGCGCATGGAAGATGCCCCACCGGTCTTTTACATGGGAGTAGATTCCAATGGAAGGTGTGTTGCGCCGAGGATCAAGCCGGGCTTGCCACACCCGTTTGGTGGTCTCCATGCTCATCATGTCAGAAGATGCCAAATCGGACCGCCCCCAGGTGGCGGCAATCGGGTGTCGCTGCATGAATTCCAGCACAGCCTGGCAGGCCTGGCTCAGACGCCGTTCGTCCCGCGCCCAGCGCATGGCCTGGCGAATGCTGGTGGCAGACAATTGCGGAATCATGCGCGCGCATTCGACCGCAGTCAGACTGGTGCCGTGGGCCATGATGCCGGCATAGACCATCAGCAGCTCGTCGGTAGAGCGCGGCTCACGTCCGAGCATGATCCAGCTAAAGCGCACCTGGGCGTCAACGGCCAGAATCACTTCCGGCAATTGAACCTCACCGATGCGGTGATCCAAAGCCGCGCGCAGCTTGGTCACTTCTGGGTCTTCGTCCTCTGCGGGCAATGGCGACAAATGGAGTTCATCATCCACGCGCAGTACGCCACTGCGGGCTGCAGCGGCCACCGCATCGACACCGGCAGTTACTCTGGCCAGCAAAGGCTTCAAGAAAGTGGCAGCCTTGCTGGGTAACGATAGACGGGCATAGTGTTTCTTGGACTCTGCCTGCCAACGCTCGTCCGTGAAGAACAAGCGCGCACGACCCCGAAAGCTCAGGCTGTGCTCAATCCAGACCGAGCCATTGCGCACCGCGCGGCGCAGGGCAAACAGGGTGGCCACCTCCAACGCCTGAAACGCCCGTTCCCGGTCTGGGCTGGAGATCGAAACCTGCCAGATCATTCCCAGACTTGGTGCCACCACTTCAACTGGCAGCTTTCTGGATCCTTTGAGATATAAAGCTTGCAGCTTGGCAAGGTACTCGATGGCAGGATGCTCGCCGGTGGCCTGCCAGGGCAGCTTTGCAATGGCGACGAGCAACGACCGCACGGGGCGAATTCCATCAATCAATCCCTCGCGGACCAGGGAGGCCCTGCTCGGTGGTTTGCGTTTCTGGGTTTCGGTGATCAAGGCTTCAAGACGGGCACGCAACTCAGCATCTGGCACCGCACCTTGCGCGCTCAAGGCAACAAGTTCGCCGAGCAGCGTTTTGTACATTGCGGCCCAATTGACGGTAGCGGGGACATCGGCGGCAGCCTGACGCCACAGATCGGCGATCCGGCGCTGCACCATAAGGATCAACTGGTCTGTGGTGGTGAACAGGCAATACCGAAGAAAGCATGCGACCTCCACGGTGCGCGCTGGCTCTTTGATCTTGGCTCCGGCTGAGGGCGGCCTGGAGACAAGTCGGCGCGCGTAGCGGCGCAAGATGAGATCGGGGATGTCTGCCAGGTGCTTATGAACGTCCAGCGTGTAAAGCAGGTCGATGCGCTCCAGTACCTCGCTGATTTGGCGGGTTGAGTGTTTCGCCGGTGCAGCCCATAGCCAACTCTGCTGGGTTTGTCCATCTGGGCGCAGCTCTGAAACTGAGGCTCGCCAGCGATCAAGTGTTGCTGGATCAACGCTGGCGGCGATGGCGGTGCCTGTTTCAACTTCAAGCTGGGCAAGTGCCGCCGCAATCAGTGTCCGAATTGCCCGCTCGTGCACGATCACCAGCTTGTTCTTGTACAGCCATTGACGCGCCCGCACGAGTAGCTGATCGCGGTCGGCGCAGCGCGCCACTTCGTCGCGCAGTTCACGTACCAGTGAGCGGCGCTGGTGCTCGCTCATCCACTGGAATCCAAGGACCGTGCAGGCTACTTGTTGGTGATCGAATAGCGTGCGCCCGCGTTCATACATGGCTCTCAGCGAGGCGACTTCTGGTGCTGCAATGCCAAGCTCGTTGCCAAGGTGGCGCCACAAGGCTACTGGAATTACCCGAAAGGCACCGAGCAAACGCCCACTCATGCGCAGGAAACCAATATGGAGCGCCAGACCAAGCTTGTGGGAATCACCTCGGCGTGCATTGATTGCGTCGCGCTCGGCACCATCGAAGGTGAAAAATGCCTTCATCTCGAAGTCGCTGATATCGCGGGGGAGCCCACGCATCCCCAAAAACGTTGTGTGCCAACCCTGCATCGTGAACCTCAAAAGTGGGAGGCCACCATACCCGTTTACAAAGCGAACAGGAAAGTCAATGAAATCAACGGTCTACCCAGACCACCCCCGCGCCAGTGCTAGCTTTGCGTACCGTCACTTATTGCACTGAAAACGAGGAGACCCCCTCGAGCACGCCCGCCAACGCCCAGACCGGCACCTATCCCGAGCGGCCGATCCGCTTCATCCTCTCCGCGCCGGCAGGAGGCAGCCTGGACGCGCTGGGACGCGTCATCGGTGAAAAGCTGGGCACGGCGTGGCAGCAACCGGTGGTGGTCGAATCCCGGGCCGGCGCGGCGGGCATGCTGGCAGCCACGGCCGTGGCGAAGGCCCCGCCGGACGGCTACACCGTCCTGCTGAGCCTTGCGTCCGTCGTGCAGAACACCGTCTTGCGCCGTGCGACCCCTTACCGCCTGCAGGACCTCACCCCGGTATCCCTGGTAGCGACCATGCCGGTGGTGCTGGCGGTCAGGGGCGACAACCCCGCCAAATCGCTCGACGGCCTGGTCCGCATGGCCAGGGAACCCCAGCATCGCGTGAGCCTCGCGTCCTGGGGCAACGGCTCGACCGGACACATCATCAGCGAAGCCATCGGCCAGAAGTCCGGGGCCAACTTCATCCATGTCGCGTACAAGGGCGAGGCAGAGCCGCTGCCCGACCTGCTTGGCGGACGCGTGACTGCGGCTACCGGGTCCCCGGGCTTCTACTTGAGCCAGCTGAAGGACGTTCGCATCCTGGCCGTCGCGGCGCCCGCGCGCCTGAGCAAGATTCCCGACGTGCCGACCTTCGAGGAAGCAGGCTACCCCCTGGCGAATCTTTCCGGTTGGGGCGGGTTCTTCGTGCCGGCGGGCACTCCGGCCCCGATCACCGCCAGGCTTTCAGCCGAAATCCAGAGGATCGTCGCACTGCCGGAAGTGGCGCAGCGCATCCGGTCGATGGAGTACGAGCCGGTGGGCAGCAGCAGCGAGGCGTTCGCGCGGTTCATCGAAAAGGACGCGGCGCAATGGGCTGCCGTGGTCAAGAAAGGCAACATCGTCCTCGATTGATGCGGTCCGGGTCGGCGCTAGCCTGCGGCGGCGCTGCGACCCACGCGGTAGCCGAACACGATGGCCGGCCCCAGCGTCGCTCCGGGCCCCGGGTAACTGCCCTGCATGATGGACGCCGCATCGTTGCCGCACGCGAACAGCCCCGGGATGGGCGCGCCGCCCGCATCCAGGACCTTGCCGTCGCCGTCGGTCGCCAGGCCCGCGCTCGAAGCCGCATCGGCCGCGTGGATCTCCAAGGCGCAGAACGGCGGCGCCGCGATGGGGCCGAGGCAGGGATTCGGTGCGTGCGCCGGATCGCCGTTGAAGCGGCCGACTTCCGTTCCGCCTTTGCCGAAGTCGAGGTCGCTACCGGTGTCGGCAAAGCCGTTCGTGCGTGCAACCGTTGCGGCCAGTCCGCTCGCGTCGATGCCCACCCGCCGCCCCAGTGCCGCGAGCGTCGGCTCGCAGGCGATGTAGCCGTTGCGCACCCACCGCCCCAGCCTGCGCGTGCCGGGCGGTATGACGCCCAATCCGTAGCGCCGCACGAACGCCGCGTCGCAGACCAGCCAGGCGCGGCCTTGCGGCAGCAGTCCTTCGACGAAGTGGTGATAGGACAGCGACTCGTCGACGAAGCGGCGGCCCGCTACATTGACGGCGATCAATCCGGGCTTCGCGCGGTCGAGGAACAGGTGCGGAAACAGGCCGCCGGCGGTGGACGTCCCCGGCACCACCGACACCGGTTGCCAGAGCAGGTTGCCGAGCGCGTGCCGTTCGATCGCGGCGCCGGCGCGCCGCGCGGC
>JALQVJ010000340.1 GCA_023260355.1 Burkholderiaceae bacterium
TGATTGGCCAGCTCAAGCAAATGAGGCCGTGTGGGCCGCAGGCGGGGCGCATTGGCCGGAGGCGCCGACCGTGGTCGTCGAAATGTTCGGCTGTCACCTCCCAACGGCGGTGGAGCGGCACCTCGCGGACATCGCGCATGCATTTCAGCCCCACCCCCTTGTTTGGCTGAATCTCGAATACTTGAGCGCGGAACCCCATGTGCAAGGGTTGCACCGTCTGCCCTCACCCGTCATGAGCGGGCCGGCTGCTGGCCTGACCAAGTGGTTTTTCTATCCCGGGTTCAGAGCCAACACAGGCGGACTGATCCACCCGCATCGCGAGGCCACGGGGGCGCATGGAGCCCAAAACAACTCTGACGATGTCTGCAGTCTGTTCTGCTACCCAAGCCCAGCGATAGCCACCTGGCTCAGTGCATGGCAAACGGCAGGGGGCTGCGTGGCAATTTGGCCGGGCGCCGGCGCAGATGCCGTGCGATCCATGGGTGTGTCTGGCGTCGAATACCGGCGTGCCGTCAGCCAAACCGAGTTCGACACGCACTTGCGGTTGAGCCTGTTCAATGTCGTGAGGGGCGAGGACTCGTTGGCGCAGGCGCTTTGGAGCGGTCGGCCGTTGCTCTGGCACATCTATCCCCAATCAGACGGCGCGCACCTCGACAAGCTGGAGGCTTTCTTAGACTGGGCCGAAGCACCCGCGGTCGTGCGACGCGCGCACCACATCTGGAACGGCCCGTTTGACCAGCTGGAGGCTTCGCAGACCGATTGGGTGGCAACGCCCTTCAGCCCTGACTGGCCGGAATGGCTCGCGTGGGCGAAGCGCGTTCGCGAGAAAGCCGAGGCGATTCCAAATTTGACGCTGAGCCTGCTGGACTTTGTCGAGGAGCGCACAGCCTGAGCCACCTCAGCCGAGCCAGGCGGACGAGGCAGCCGGGTGTCCTCAGAAAGCCGCTCGAAGCCACGCCCATTTGAATCGCGCCCAAGCGCGAACCCCACCGATTTGTGGAGCCGCCCACACCTGAGCGCCACACGCCGCTCCGCTGGGGGACCAAGAGCGGTTAAAATCGTGGTTTTCGCTATTTGAAGTGTGGTTTCAGAGCTTTCTCTGGCGGCCGCGCCTCTTCCCTCAGAAATCAACACCCACTTTTATGAAAATCGCTCAAGAAATCCGCGCAGGCAACGTCATCATGCAGGGCAAAGATCCCATGGTGGTTCTGAAAACTGAATACAGCCGTGGTGGCCGCAACTCGGCGACTGTGCGCATGAAACTCAAGGCACTGTTGACCAACTCAGGTACAGAGGTGGTGTTCAAGGCCGACGACAAGATTGACAACATCGTGCTCGACAAGAAAGAGTGCGAGTACTCCTACTTTGCTGACCCCATGTACGTTTTCATGGACGAGGAATACAACCAATACGAAGTCGAAGCCGAGAACATGGGCGATGCCCTGAACTATCTCGAAGACGGCATGAAAGTGGAAGTGGTTTTCTATGACGGCAAGGCGATCTCTGTGGAAGTCCCCACCTCTGTCGAGCGTGAAATCACCTGGACCGAGCCAGCTGTCAAGGGCGATACCTCCGGCAAAGTCTTGAAGCCCGCGAAGATCTCAACAGGCTTTGAAATTTCAGTGCCCTTGTTCGTAGACCAAGGCGATCGCATCGAAATCGACACCCGCACAGGTGAATACCGCAAGCGTGTCTGAACCACGCACTGTGCTGGAAGACAGCGAATCGAAAAGGCCTCTCACGAGGTCTTTTTTTT
>JALQVJ010000393.1 GCA_023260355.1 Burkholderiaceae bacterium
TGATTGGATGAAGCGCTGGGAAGTGACTGGCCTCTTGAAATTTGACGACAAGAACGGCGACGGTCGCATCCAGTTCTACAACGACAAGACCAAAAACGAAGCTGTGAAAGCCAAGGCAGACGCCGCAGGCTGGAAGGGCAACGAGTTGAGCGTGAACGCTGACATCTTGGTGTTGGCCAACCCCGAAATCGCCATGCTCCCCAACTGGGTGATCGCATTGGTCGCAGCGGGTGGTTTGGCTGCAGCGTTGTCAACAGCCGCAGGCTTGTTGATGGCGATTTCGTCAGCTGTCTCTCACGACTTGATCAAAGGCGTGTTCAATCCTGAAATCTCTGAGTCCAGCGAATTGCTGGCTGGTAAGGTTTCCATGGCATTGGCGATCGTCTTGGCTGGCTATTTGGGCCTCAACCCCCCAGGCTTCGCAGCCGGTACCGTGGCTTTGGCCTTCGGTATTGCCGCATCATCACTGTTCCCGGCCATCATGATGGGTATCTTCTCCAAGAAGATGAACAGCGAAGGCGCAATGGCTGGTATGTTGGCTGGTTTGGCCGTGACCCTGTTCTACGTGTTCGCACACAAAGGTATCTTCTTCATCAAGGGTACTGAGTTTGTGCACATGGTGGGCGGTGAGAACGGTTGGTTCGGCATCGAACCCAACGCCATCGGTACGTTGGGTGCGATTGTGAACTTTGCTGTGGCGTTCATCGTCGACAAGTTCACCAAAGAGCCACCTGCTCACACCCAGGCCTTGGTTGAATCCATCCGTATCCCCAAGGGTGCGGGTGCAGCCACTGGCCACTGAAATACCTCACTGAGTCTTAGGCTCAGTGCGTGATCGGTCAAGCCCCGCAGCAGCAATGCTGCGGGGCTTTTTCACGCCTTGGCGTTTGAGTGACAATGCAGGCGTGTTTGTGATGTTTTTGGGAACGAAAGAATGATTCATTCCGTTGTGAAATTTGTGTTGGACTGGCTTTTGTATTTGGCCTTGTTCCCGATCGTGTTTGTTTGGTTTCGCCAGATCTGGCGCATATTGATCAGCCGAGACTACTCTGACGTGGCGCTGCGCAAAGGTTTGCCACCACCCAACCCTGAGCGTGTGGCGCCCTTCGTGGTGGCCTTGAATTTGATCGCCGGCATTGTGTTGCTGGGTGTGATTTTGAGTGTGCCGTCTGGCTCGATGGCATGGGACGACTGGGTCGCGATTGCAGGTTCAACCATTTGGATGAAGCTGATGCTGGGCTGGGGTATCAGCCGCCATGCGCACTTCAGAGCGGATCGCAAAGCGTACTTTGCCCAAAAAGCGGCTGATCAGGCAGCCAAAAGCGCAGCGAATGCAGCCACCCATTCGAAGGCGTCCGCACATGACTCAGAAAGCTGAAGCTCAAACGGCTTGAGGCCACGGTGAACCCCGAGCACTGTTGGCCACTCATATGCAACGACGCAGCGCGGTCGTCGCGTCAATACCGCAGGTGTTCAGGTTGAATCTCTTGAAGAATGGTGGTTGCGATTTCTTCAATGGACTTGGTGGTGGTTGACAGCCAACGGATACCCTCGCGGCGCATCATGCTCTCCGCATCGTGAATTTCCTGGCGGCAATTGGCCAAGTTTGCATAACGTGAATTCGGTCGACGCTCATTGCGAATTTCAGACAACCGCTCGGGGTCGATGGTGAGCCCAAACAATTTGCCTCGGTAGGGCACGAGATCGGGGGGCAATTTGCGCCGTTCAAAGTCCTCGGGAATCAGTGGATAGTTAGACGCCTTGATCCCGTACTGCATGGCGAGATACAAAGACGTCGGTGTTTTGCCACTGCGGCTCACCCCAACCAAGATCACGTCTGAGCTGGCCAAGTCTTTGTTGGTTTGTCCATCGTCATGCGCGAGCGCAAAATTGATTGCTTCGATGCGATCTTGGTACTCACGGCTCTTCGATGCATCAGAGAACCGACCCACCCGATGGTTGGATCGGATGCCCAGCTCTGCCTCAAGCGGTGCGACAAATGTGCCGAACATGTCCATGAGCAAGCCCGTGCAGTTTTGGCGCAAAACATCCAAGACCGCCATGTTCACCAAAGTTGTGAACACAATGGGTCTTTTGCCCTCGACCTCAGCAGTGTGATTGATCTGTCGGACGGCCGTATGCGCTTTGTCGACGTCATTGCAGAAAGGGATTCGAACGTGCCGGCAATCGGTTTCAAATTGGGCCATGATGGCATTGCCAAATGTCTCTGCGGTGATGCCCGTGCCGTCAGAAACAAAAAATACGGTGCGATTAGGCATAAGGTTCCTTGGCGTTTGATTTGGGTCAGTTCTATTAAAGGTCGCTGACTACAATGTGGCGATCGGCGCTGTTCGCATGGTACCCAAAATCAGAACAACAACAGAACCGCTGCGTTGCGCCCCAAGGATTTTTAAACTTTGGAGTCTCCATCATGTCTAACCGATTCAGCGCCGATGCTTTGGTCGTGCCGTTTGAACAATTGCGCAATAGCGATGTCGAAATCGTCGGCGGTAAAAACGCATCGCTGGGGGAAATGATTTCTCAGCTGCCTCACGGCGTGCGGGTTCCCACGGGCTTTGCGACCACAGCCCACGCCTTTCGCGAGTTTTTGAAGTTCGAGGATCTCGATCAAAAGATCCATGCGATTTTGGACGCTTTGGATACTGAGGACGTCGTCGCGCTGGCTGAGGCTGGCGCCAAAATCAGGGCACTGGTCGAGGCCCAGCCTTTCCCGCCTGCGCTCGAGGCGTCAATTCGCGAAGCCTTCGTCACTTTGAGTGGCGGCCAAGCCGACGCGAGTTTCGCGACAAGCGTTGCGAATGAGCAAGCAGCGCATGCGGGGGATGCCCCTCGCCAATTGCTGTCGGCGGCACTCCGGGGCTCACGAGAAGCGGCCATTTGTCATTTGTAATTATATTCTTTCGTACACTGTCATCTCG
>JALQVJ010000301.1 GCA_023260355.1 Burkholderiaceae bacterium
ACGCCCATGGTCGGTACGGCTCTATCCAGAAGCGCATTGTCGGATCGAGAGCATCCCTTGTATGAGCGCTACTTGGGCTCCATTGGCTGGCCGCAGTCTGCCGTGCAAGTGCGCATCGCCAAGAGCGATGGCGCTTGGGCGCAAC
The DNA here is from genome assembly GCA_023260355.1 of Burkholderiaceae bacterium. GTDB lineage: Bacteria > Pseudomonadota > Gammaproteobacteria > Burkholderiales > Burkholderiaceae_C > RS62. The sequence goes on from JALQVJ010000301.1 coordinate 146, forward strand.
CACAGGAAATCGGTGAGGTCGTCGTCAAAGGCCCAAGCGTCATGGCCGGCTATTGGCGAAACCCCGAGGCGACGCAAGCCGCCATCCGCGAGGGTTGGCTTTGGACTGGCGATATGGGCTGTATGGACGAAAGCGGATTCATCACGCTCAAGGACCGAAGCAAGGACATGATCATCAGCGGCGGCTCAAACATCTATCCGCGCGAAATCGAAGAGGTGTTGTTGACGCTGTCGGGCGTACACGAAGTGGCAGTGGTGGGCGAACCCCATGCAGAGTGGGGAGAAAGCGTGGTGGCCTTCGTTGTGGCGGAGCCCACCGTGACGCCAGATGCACTCGATCAGAAATGTCTGGATGAGTTGGCCCGGTTCAAACGGCCAAAACGCTATGTGTGGCTCGATGCTTTGCCCAAAAACAATTACGGCAAGGTGCTCAAGACCGAGTTAAGAGCGCGTTGCCTAGAGCGCGATCTCGGCCAGTCTGCCAGCACCCTTGAATGACACGATGCGACAGGGGTAGGCCCCAGAGGTGATCGTGCACGTGACCGGTCTTTGCGGTCATGGCATGATGCCAGCCTCTGTCGGCCTTTGACCATCCAACATCCATCATGAAGCGTCTATTCCATATCAATTGGTTCGGTTTTTTCCTGTCGGTTTGGGTGGGTTTGGGCGCAAGCGGCGCCACCGCAACACCCGCAAGCCCCTTGCCCGATGTGACGCCTATCGAGGTGGCACCCGACGCCTATTACGTGCAGGGCTTGGCAGCGCTGGGCAACAGCAAAAACCAAAATTTCATCAGCAACTCAGGCTTCGTGGTTGGTCCACAAGGCGTGGTGGTGGTCGATGCATTGGGCTCACCCGCGGTGGCAGAGCGCTACGTGAGCGAAATCAAAAAGATCACGGCACTCCCCATCACACATGTGATCTTGACGCACTACCATGCAGACCATGTGTATGGGCTGCAAGTGTTCAAGGACATGGGCGCCAAGATCATCGCGCATGAAAGCGGCAAGCTCTATTTGCAGTCGGCAGATGCGCAAACCCGCTTGCAAGCGTCTCGCATTGATATGGCCCCATGGGTCAACAGCGACACCCGACTGGTCGCTGCTGACCAGTGGATCTCGCAGTCAACGCAGCTGAATTTGGCGGGGCTTCGCGTGCACATTGACCCAGTTGGCCCGGCACACACGCCTGATGACTTGTCTGTGTGGGTGCCAGAGAAAAAAGTGCTCTTTTCAGGCGACTTGATCTTCAGTGGACGGCTGCCGTTTGTCGGCAAAGCAGACTCCAGCCAGTGGGTCACCTCGCTGGATCAGTTGCTGAAGTACGATGCCGTGGCTGTTGTGCCAGGACATGGCCAGTGGTCTGCCAATCCACGCCAAGACATCGCCATGGTGAGAGACTATTTGCTCTATTTGCGTGACCAGATGGGCCGGGCAGCCGCAGATCTGGTGCCCTTTGAAGAGGCATACGAACGCACCGACTGGCGGGCTTGGTCTGGTGTACCGATGTTCAAGCACGCCAACCGCATGAACGCGTACAACACCTACTTGTTGAAGGAACAAGAGGCGTTGCGCGGCCAATAGCCCTCGGTCAACCCTGCCTCAATGGCGGGGTCGACGCAGGGCTTTCGTCACATGCTGCGGCGGTATTGGCCACCCACCTCAAACAATGCGTTGGTGATTTGGCCGAGTGAGCACACGCGCACAGCATCCATCAATACCTCGAAGACGTTCTGGTCATCAATCACAGCCTGTTGCAGGCGTGAAATCATCGTGGCTGAAGCCTCAGCGTGGGTGGCATGGAAGGCCCGCAAGCGGTCGAGCTGAGACTTCTTCTCTTCTTCTGTTGATCGCGCCAATTCGATGCTTTCCGGCACGGGGTCACCGTTGGGGTTGCGGAAGGTGTTGACGCCGATGATGGGGTGCTCACCAGTGTGTTTGAGCATCTCGTAGTGCATGCTCTCGTCTTGGATCTTGCTGCGCTGATAGCCGGTTTCCATGGCGCCCAGTACACCGCCGCGTTCGGCGATTTTTTCGAACTCGGCCAAGACAGCCTCTTCGACCAATTCAGTCAATTCATCGATGATGAATGCGCCTTGATTTGGGTTCTCGTTCTTTGCCAAGCCCCACTCGCGGTTGATGATCAACTGAATGGCCATGGCCCGGCGAACCGACTCCTCTGTAGGCGTGGTGATGGCTTCGTCATAGGCATTGGTGTGCAAGCTGTTGCAGTTGTCATAGATGGCAATCAGGGCTTGCAAGGTTGTGCGAATGTCGTTGAATGCGATCTCCTGTGCGTGGAGTGAGCGGCCACTGGTCTGGATGTGGTACTTCAGCTTTTGGCTGCGTTCATTCGCGCCGTATTTCTCTTTCATGGTGACCGCCCAAATGCGGCGTGCAACGCGGCCCAAAACGGTGTACTCGGGGTCCATGCCGTTGCTGAAGAAGAAGCTCAAGTTTGGGGCGAAGTCATCGATGTGCATCCCACGCGCCAGATAGGCCTCAACGAATGTGAAGCCATTGGATAGTGTGAATGCCAACTGTGAAATCGGGTTCGCCCCAGCCTCGGCAATGTGGTAGCCGGAAATCGACACGGAATAGAAATTGCGCACATCGTGTTCCACAAAGTACTGCGCAATGTCTCCCATCACCTTGAGGCTGAATTCGGTCGAGAAGAGACAGGTGTTTTGTCCCTGGTCTTCTTTCAAAATGTCCGCCTGAACAGTGCCGCGCACATTGGCCAATACCCACGCGCGAAGTTTGGCGTATTCCTGGGCATCCGGTTCACGCTGGTGCTCTGCTCGGAACTTGTCGATTTGCTGATCAATCGCGGCATTCATGAACATCGCCAAGATCGTCGGCGCCGGGCCGTTGATCGTCATCGACACACTGGTGCTGGGGCTGCACAAGTCAAAGCCGTCGTAAAGCACTTTGATGTCATCGATGGTCGCAATGGATACGCCCGAGTTGCCGACTTTGCCGTACACGTCAGGGCGGGGGTCGGGGTCATGCCCGTACAGAGTCACTGAATCAAATGCTGTGGACAAGCGCTTGGCAGGCATCCCCTCTGACAAGAGCTTGAAGCGCCGATTGGTGCGGAACGCATCGCCCTCGCCGGCGAACATGCGAGTGGGATCCTCGTTCTCGCGCTTGAACGCAAATGTGCCAGCGGTGTAGGGAAACGCGCCAGGCACGTTTTCCAGCATCAGCCATTTCAGCCGCTCGCCGTCGTCTTCGTACTTGGGCAATGCGACCTTGCGGATCACGTTGCCAGACAGGGTGGTGTGCGTGAGTGCGGTGCGGATCTCTTTGTCGCGCACTTTCACCACAAATTCATCGCCTGCATACGCGGCTTGCATGGCATCCCAGCCACCCAACAATTGCCGTGCGTCAGCGTCAAGCTGCTGTTCTCGCAGGGTCGCCAATTCAATGCTGACCTCTGATGCTCGTGCGCGTTCGGGCTTGCCTTCGCTCAACATGCGCGCAGCAGCGCGAAGCTGTTGGGCCTCGCGTGCCAGTTTGACTTGGCGCGCCACGCGCGCTTTGTAGCCACGGACTGTGTCAGAGATCTCCGCCAAATACCGGGTGCGAGCTGCGGGGACGATCGGCGTTTGGTTGGTGCTGGCGCGCACGTTCACGGCGGGCAGTCGGCCTGCGTCCATTGCGAGCCCGTTGGCTTGCAGCTTCGCCTTCAAGGCTTGATACAGAGCGGTGACGCCGTCATCGTTGAAGCGCGCTGCTTGGGTGCCGAACACGGGCATGGTGTCCGGCATTTCAGTGAATCGCTCATGGTTGCGCTGGTATTGCTTGGCCACATCGCGCAGCGCATCGGCTGCACCCTTGCGATCGAATTTGTTGATGGCGACAAATTCAGCGAAGTCGAGCATGTCGATTTTTTCGAGTTGACTTGCGGCACCGAATTCAGGCGTCATCACGTACATCGGGATATCGACGTGCGGCACGATGGCGGCGTCGCCTTGGCCGATGCCGCTCGTTTCCACCACGATCACATCAAAGCCTGCGACCTTGCAGGCCGCAATCATGTCAGGCAAGGCTTTTGAAATCTCGCTGCCGAAGTCGCGGGTCGCCAAAGACCGCATGAAGACGCGCTGGCCATCGTCGCCTGGGGTGGCGCGCCAAGGCCCAATGGCGTTCATGCGAATGCGGTCGCCCAGCAGGGCGCCCCCGCTCTTGCGGCGCGAGGGGTCGATCGACAGCACCGCGATACG